>JAZLCO010000107.1:0-9359 GCA_045614225.1 Eggerthellaceae bacterium
CTTGACCTGTCCAGAAAGTCGATTTCCTCGACCAAGTTCCCAACCGATTTCCCCAGGGGAAATCGGTTGCCAGCGGGGAACATGCTCGGCGAATCATTTTCCCGCGGGGAAAACGATCGCGAGAAACGCGCGCAACAGACAGGCAAACGGTATGTTGTACAATGCGAGGGTTAGCAGTCGGTTGACAACGAAACGACGACGAGGAGGCGAACGCGTGGACATCTCGCAAATGCGCATGATGCTGGTACTTGCCGAGACCAAGAGCATCACGACGACCGCGAAGAAGCTGCGCGTTACTCAGCCTGCCCTCACCTACCAGCTGAAGGTCATCGAGAACGAGCTGGGTTTCAAGGTCTTCAATCGCACGCGCACCGGCACCTCGTACACCGCCGAAGGTGCGTTCCTGCATGAGACCATCAAGCAGATCGTCTCCGAATACGACGAAGCCGTGCGCCTTGCGCGTGCCATGTCGAAGGGCTCTGCAACTGGCACGATCCGCGTCGGCATCAACGATTGCTCGCGCGACACGATTTCGTTCTTCTTGAACGTCGCCCAATCGACTCTTTCCTTCACGCTGATTCCCTGCGGCTCGTCCGACCCGGTCAAGCTGCTGCGCGAACGCGTCATCGACCTTTGGTCGACATCTGAAGCCTCGATGGAAAACCTTCCGACCACTTTGCGGTTCGCCGAGCTGACCGAAGCTAGCCAGTCGGTTTTCGTGCCGCCAAACCATCGGCTCGCCAATATGGGCTCCGTTACGACCAACGACCTGCTCGACGAAATCGTATGGCTGTGGCCCCGCGGTCAGGCTTCCGCCGCCTCGAATCACATCCGAGACTTCCTCGAAGCGAACAACACCGAGGTGGAAGATTTCATACCGGGCGTGCCCGCCATCGTCACAGCGTTCGCTGCCGACGGCATCGTCGTCTTCGACGACGGGTATCTCCCGCCACCATCCCATGCCGCCAAGCAGCTCGCCCTGACCGACGCGGAAAACGACGTGCTCGGCTTTGTGTACTTGGCTTCCCAGGAAAAAATTCTCAAGCCGATCATCAAAACCCTGCAGGAGCGCATCGCATACGCCGACAGCCGCCCATCCAGCCCGTCCGAACAAGCTGCTGAACGTATCGTTGCCCTGCTCGACGACATCAGCTCGACGGTGCGTCGCGGCGGCATGAAGGACATCGTTCCACTCATCGAATACGGTCTCGAACTGGGCGTCTCCGCTCATCATCTGCTGGATAGAGGCCTTCTCGCCGGCATGCGCGCAACATCCGATGCCTACCGAGAAGGCGAGATCTACATGTCCGAGATGATGGCCGCCGTCTCGACGACCAATCTGGCGATGGAAGTGTTGCAGCCGATGCTCGCCATCGAGGACGAGAAGCCCATCACCGGCACGGCAGTCATCGGCACCGTGTCGGGCGACAAGCACGATATCGGCAAGAACCTCGTGCGCATCATGATGGAAAGCCGCGACATCGAGGTTGCCGACCTGGGCATCCAAGTTTCGCCTGAAGCGTTCGTCGAGCATGTGCGCAACAATGCGAAGTGCAACCTGGTGCTCATCTCGGTCAGCCGCACCGAGCTGCTCGACAACGTCCGCGACACCATCGAGGCATTGAAGAAGGCGAAATTGCGCGACCAGGTGTTCGTCATGATCGGCGGAGCGGCTGCCAGCCAAGAGTTTGCCGACGAGATCGGGGCGGATGCGTTCACCTTGAGCGCTGAGGACGCGGCAGCCAAGGCCCATGAGCTGATGAGCTTGTAGCATCGAGTCCTCCTCCACCTTGCGTCTTCATTTCGCCAGATATAAAGGGACGGCCTCCGAAGAGGCCGTCCTTGAAGCAATGCGTTTGTTTAACGCGTGTACAGTGCGGGGCACTCGCCGATGAGCTCGTTGCAGCGCTTCTCGATGAAGGCGTTGAGCTCGGCCTCGACAGCCTCGTCCATCTCGGGAGCAACGTACTCCTCGAGCTGCTTGGTCCAACGATCGTAGCAGACCTTGTCGAGCGACTTGGCGCCAGCGGCTTCCCAGCCCTCGTAGTCCTTGCGGTTGTTGATGAGCGGACGACGCAGTTCGTCCATGTAGTCCATGGTGGAATCCTGATACAGGAAGTGTCCGCCAGGGCCGACTTCCTCGACGTCGTCGAACACGAAGCGCTCTTCGTCGAAGTTGTAACCCTGGATGTACTTGTTGCACCAACCGGCAACCTCGTCGTCCATGATGAACTTCTCGTAGGAGAACGCATTGTAGTAGTGCATGATGCCAGCGGCATGCAGCACGAAGGCGATGCCGGAGGTGCCGGCGGTGAGCAGCGTGAGCATGGACTCCATGCCGGCCTGCGCGTCCGTGAGGATGGCGTCGTTCAGGCCGCCGCCACCACGGGTGGGAACGCCGTAGAAACGACCCATCTGGGCGGTCGCGGAGGTGTAGAGGGCGACCTCGGAGTTGCCGATGGACAGTGCCATGCTGGCGAAGTCGGCCGGGCCGGAGGTGGAGCCCAGGATGACCGGAGAGCCCGGACGGATGCACTCGTTGAGGCACAGGCCCGCGATGGTCTCGGCCAGCTGCAGCGACAGCGTCTCGACCATGGTGACCGGGCCGGTGGAGCCGCTCATGACCAGCGAGGAGATCATGTTGGACTGACCATACTCGGCGTACGTCATCAGAGCAGAAGCCATGCGCTCGTCATACTTGAGCGGGGTGATGGAGTTGATCAGCGTGTTGACGATCGGGGTGTTCTTGATGGTCTCGTCGTCCATGCCGTAGAGAATCTTGCACATCTCGACGGTGTCCTTGGCGCACACGGAACCGTGGGCAGCGCCCATGAAGGCCTTGTCGGAGTACTTGATGTGGGACTCGATCATCTTGAGGTGACGGATCTCGTCAGGATAGTCGCACATCTCGACGACGTTGTGACCGGTGTGGTTGATGTTCTGGCTCATGTGGCACAGCTTCACCACGTTGTTGTAGTCCTCGGAGGTCGTGCCGCGGCGGGTGCCGTCGAGCTCGTAGACGAACGGAGGACCATAGGACGGCGTGAGGATGAAGCTGCCGTCGCCGCACCACGTGCTCTTCTTCTCATCGCGGGCCTTGAGCGTGAACTCGCTCGGAGCCTCGGCGATACGGGCCTCGACGAACTTGCGGTCGAAGTAGACGCGGGAGCCGTCGACCTTGCAGCCATGCTCTTTGAGCACCTCAACTGCAGGTGCGTACTCGAAATCAACGCCGATCTCGGTCAGGATCTTCATGACCTCTTCGTTGATGCGGTCGACCTGGTTGTCAGTCAAGACGCTTTGGGTAGGAATGCGAGACATTTGATTTCCTTTCTTCTCGGATGTTCCCTACTTCAAAACCTTTATTTCCATCCGCAATTTAGGCTGCGGAATCGCCTCTTGGGTGAGGGGCCTGGGGAGGATCATGCTCCAGGCCCCTTGGTGCTTTTGGTGCTTTACTCCGCTTGCGGGAGAGCCTCCGCAGGAGCCGGAAGCCCCTCTTCGGGTTCGCCCTTCTGTACCGCCGGGTCGTTCCTCAAGGCGATGGTCATGGAAATCATCATGAAGACGATGACAAACATGTACGGGAAGGCTGCCGCAATCGAGAGCGTCTGAAGGATTTTGAGAATCCCAGCGCCGCCGACGATGATGCAGATAATCGTGGTAGCACCCTGAGCTACGCCCCAACCCACGCGCAAGGGCTTCGAGGGCTCCATGTTGCCGTTGTCGGTGAGCATCGACAAGACGAACGTGGCGGAGTTTGCTGCGCCCCAGAAGCACACGACGATGAGAACGATGGCGAGAGGAGCAGTGACTGCGGGAAGCGGCAGCTCATTGAGGAACGCGAACAGTGCGATGGTCGTACCGTTGTCTGCGCCAAGCGCCGTCACGAGGCCGCCGCCAGTGAGCTCGTTGATGTTGAACGCGGCACCGCCGTAGATGGCCAGCCAGATCACGCAGAAGCCAGCAGGCAGGAGCATGACGGCGAACAGGTACTCGCGAATCGTGCGGCCGCGAGAAACGCGGGCCACGAACTGACCGCAGAACGGCGCCCAAGCAATCCACCATGCCCAGTAGAAGACCGTCCAACCCTGGACGAACTCGCCGTTCTCCATCCACATGGACTTGTGAATGAAGTTCTGGAGATAGCCACCCAAATCGGTGACGAAGATGTTGCAGATGAACACTGCGCCGCCGAACACGAAGATGAACACCATGAACGCGACGGACAGGTACACCTTGACGTCGGCCACGATCTGCATGGCCTTGCCGAGGCCCGAAAGCGTAGCCAGCGTGAACAGCGCAGTGATGATGGCGATGACGAGGCATTGGAGCAACGTGGTGTCCTCGATGCCATACACATAGTTCAAACCGCCCGTGATCTGCACGGCGCCCAAGCCCAGGCTCGTTGCTACACCGAAGATCGTGGCAAACACAGCCAGGATATCGATGGCCTTGCCGATAGGTCCGTGAACCTTTTCGCCCAGCAGCGGCTCAAACGCCGAGCTGACCAGGAACGGGCGATCCAGACGGAATGCGAAGTAGCCAAGGGCCAAGCCGGCAACGGCGAAGATGACCCACGGGGAGATGCCCCAGTGGAAGAACACCGTCTGCATGGCCTCGTGCATGGCCTCGTTGGTCAGCGGGTCGGCGCTCGGGGGAGCCATGAAGTCGGAAATCGGCTCCGCAACACTCCAGAACACCAGGCCGATGCCCATGCCGCCACCGAACAGCTGAGCGAACCACGAGAAGTTCGAGAACTCTGGTTCGTCGTCGTCGTGGCCGAGCTTGATATTGCCGAACTTGCTCAAGCCAATTGCAACGGCGTAGATGACCATTACGAAGACAACGAGCAGGTACAACCAGCCGAAGTCGACTGTGAACACGGTGAACAGAACGTTCGCCACTTCGTTGAGCGCCTCGGGAGCAACTGCGCCGAAGATAACAAATGCGGCGACAATTGCAGCCGAGATGATCAACACGCTCCTATCTTTCTTTTGCTCCATTCCTCCTACCTTTCTTTCTCTTGTGCACTCGTTTTGAGCGCAAACTTTCCCAGCCCCCGCATCACGGGGATTTTGAAAAACCTTGAAATTTTGTGGTGCAGGCTCTGCTTCTTGGGTACACGTTCCTAAGCTTTTAATCAGGCTTTTCGCGCGTTTTTGTTGCAGTAACAATGTTGCTCGTGCAGAAGCTTGCCCTTCCGGCTCCGTAGCCGGCCGATTCCAACATGCCCGCCCTGCGGGCGCTGCCTTTATGCTGTCGCCTTCCTCCGTTCCTTCGCGGTGGTGCGTTCCATTGGGATGATCTTGACGCGATACGACGAGCGCGCATCGACGTCGTAAACTTGATTGGAAGCTTTGAAATCGGATTTCACGACAAGAATCGAGTATCCTTCTTCAAGCTGTGTCGTATATCCACGGATGATCAGGTCCATGAATTCCCTGGTAATCCAGCGGAAATCGTCTTCGCCTAAGTCGCGGCCACTCACATCGGCGAGCATGCCACGGAACAGGTAAGTATCGACCTTGCAGAGATATGAAGCCGCATCGCCCGAGATCATGCCTGCTTCGACTGCTCGATTGAGGAGAATGCTGTCGCGTTCGGCAATTGTGGTCGCATCGCGGAACATATCGAGCATGAAGTCCTTGAGCCCCGCAAGATCCTCTGGATACTCGTCGAAGTACTCAACCACAGCCTCGGTATACAAGCCGCCATCAGCGCCACCGAAGAACAGGTTCTCAAACACATCCGCATTGCGAAACGAGTAGTACGCCAGGCATTCCCACAACTGAAGATTGAGCTCGAGCGGGTTGAGATCGACTATCGAAAGAAGCCGTGCATCCTCAATGTAGTCGCGAAGAAAGCGGATCGAGGAGACTGCGACGAGCTTTTCAATATCGGGGAAATGACGGTAGAGCGCAGCCGAACTGCATCCGACTTCTTCGGCTACCTTGCGAATGGAAACGCCTTGGACGCCGTCGCGCTCGAGCAGCTCGTAAGCCGCCTCGATATATTTACGCTTGGCTCCGGCCATCCGTTGCTCCCCCATCGCGTCGGATTAGACACTGTGGTTAACGAAAATGTTAACAGTGATAACATAGATGCTCCAGACACGTATTGCAAGTGATTTTGGGAAAAATGTTATCACTGATAATCTTTTTGTGCATTTTCAACAAATAATTAATAATTTGGCATCTACCAGGGAAAATACAACTGTATGCTCATTGTTAACGCAAATTGTCAGCACCATTCACACGATGATTGCGGATAACTCTGCTTTCGAACTTATTAACAGTGTTATCATCACCTTCGGGTACACAACTAGCTTCCAATCGCGCATACGAACAGCGTAGCGACATCGGCTGCTTCGACAGCTCTGATGTACCGCATTGGAGGTGCCCATGAACAAGGGGGAATTCAAGAACCCGGTTTTCCTCATCGCGCTCATACTTTGCGCGGCAATTGCCGTATGGGCCATCGCTTTCAACGAAAGCTTCACTGACGTTTCGAATGCCGTATTCGGCTTCCTCACCGTCGATTTCGGATGGCTTTACCTTGTGGCAATGCTCGCGTTCGTGATCTTTGCACTCGCTATTGCGTTCTCGCATTGGGGGAAAATCAAGCTTGGGCCCGATGACTCCGAACCCGAGTTCTCAACAGTGTCGTGGTTCGCAATGTTGTTTGGTTGCGGCATGGGCGTTGGGCTCGTGTTCTGGGGTATTGCCGAGCCGATTTCACATTACGCCGGGCCTATGGCTGGCATTGAGCCCTCGAGCGCCGAAGCTGCACGCTTTGCGATGTCGGCGTCGTTCATGCATTGGGGCATCCACCCCTGGGCAAATTATGCCATCATCGGCCTCGCCTTGGGCTACTTCATGTATCGCAAGGGAAAGCCGGCCCTCATCAGTGCTGCCCTCTCGCCAGTATTAGGCGAAAAGGGCACAAAAGGCTGGCTTGGCAAGCTCGTCGATATCCTCGCGCTGTTCGCGACGATGGCTGGTGTGGTTACCTCGCTTGGCCTCGGCGTGTTGCAAATTAACGCAGGACTTAATTACCTGTTCGGCGTTCCCTCGAACCTCGTTGTTCAGATCGCCATCATCCTCGTGATCTCGGTCATCTTCATCGGCTCAGCCGTACTCGGTATCGAAAAGGGCATTAAGGTCATCTCGGATGCAAATCTCTACATCGCCGTGGGCGTACTCATCGTCTGCTTCATCGTCGGGCCGAAGATCGACGTGCTCAACAACCTCGTCTGCGGAATCGGCGACTACATCGGCGGATTCTTTCCCGATAGTTTGGGCATGAGCGCCTATGGAGACAACGCCTGGATGCTCGGATGGCGCATCTTCTACTGGGCTTGGTGGATTGCATGGGCGCCTTTCGTGGGCGTGTTCATCGCACGCATCTCGCGCGGTCGCACCGTGCGCCAGTTTATTCTGGGTGTCGTACTGGTTCCGGCAGTTGCGTCGGTGCTCTGGTTCGCCGTGTTCGGCAGCATGGGGCTCTCCCTTGCCGAAAGCGGGATGCTGGATGCCGAAGCAGTGGCATCAGTTGCAGCCTCACCCGAAACTGGGTTGTTCCTCGTGTTGAACCAATACCCGCTCGGCCTGATTGTCTCGATTGTCATGCTTGTGCTCATCTGCACGTTCTTCATCACGTCTGCCAACTCGGGCACGTTCGTGCTTGGCATGCTCTCCAGCAACGGCAACATGAACCCTCCGAACATGAAGAAGATCCTTTGGGGCGTTGTGCTCACAGCCATGGCCATCGGCTTGCTCATCGCGGGCGGCCTGAAGCCCCTTCAGACGATCTCCATCGCAGCAGCGTTCCCGTTCATCTTCATCATGATTGCCGCAATGGTGTCGGTTGTGAGAGGCTTGTCGCACGATGCCGATACGCCCAACGTCGGGGACGAGGATTTTGAAACGGAAGACGCAGCGGAATCGTAGCCGTTCTTTTTGAAGTGCTCGTGCTAACCAAGATTCCTTGTCGGGCCAGCATCCTTTCAGGTTGCTGGCCCGATTCTTTCGCTGATACCCCGAACTGTCGCCTATCGCCGCCCGTCAATCACGCAGTTGCCCTTGATTTGAGCTCGTTCGCCTTTTCGATGTTTACAGGGATGATCTTCACGCGATATGACGAACGAGCATCCAATTCCTTCATAGAATCGGAAACATCAAAATCGGGGGACACGACGAGAATCGAGTAGCCCTCTTTGAGCTGCTGCGTATAACTCGTAATGATAAGCTGCATGAATTCGTGGGTGGCTTTGCGGATATCTTCTTCTCCATGATTGCAGCCCTTGAGCGAAGCGAGCATTCCCCGATACAGATAAGAATCGATCTTGCTCAGGTAGACGGAGCTTTCAGGGGTTATCATCCCCTTCTTCTCTGCTTGTTCGAGAAGAATCAAATCACGTTCGGCAATCGTCGAATTCATGAAGAGATCGAAGATGAACGCTTTCAGGCCCATAAGATCTTCGGGGTATTGCGTGAAATATTCGGTTACCGCCTCAGAATAGAGCCGTCCTGATGGGTCGCCGAAAAACAATCTCTCAAATAGAGCGGCTCTTTGAAACGAATAGAATGCAAGGCATTCCCAAAGCTGAAGATTGAGTTCGAGCGGATTTAAATCAACTCGCGATAGCTGGCGCGCATCTTCGATATAGTCTCGCAAGAAACGGATCGAGGCGACCGCAATGAGTTTATCGATATCGGGAAAATGCCGGTAAAGCGCCGGGGAGGTGCAACCGACTTCTTCGGCAATCTTGCGAGTGGACACCCCCGCAAGCCCATCTCGTTCAATCAGCTCGCAAGCCGCCTCAATGTACTTCTTCTTCGTCTCTGCCACACTCGCCCCTTGTCGAATGCCCTTTTGCGCAATTATCTCATGAAACCATACAGACAATCTTGCTCAGATCGGACGGCCAATCCTTATCTGCATAGGTTATCTCAACAGCAGCGACCACGGTGATCGAAAAAACCCATGAGAAGCCCTTGCGAGCGAATAAAGCACACGCTCCTGTAACATCAGACAATAAGGGGGCCGCCGGCTTGAACTGCGTCCCAAATCTTGGACGGCCAAATAAAAACTAAGCCGCTAAGGACTGGCTCCGGAACTCCTCCGGGGTCAGTCCTTTAAGTCTAACCTGACGCCTCTTCGTGTTCCAGTGGACGATGTAGGCGTCGAGATCCCTCTTGAAGTCCTCGAAGCAAAGCCATCTCCTCCCGCGGAAGAATTCGTCTTTGATGTGGCCGAACACCTGCTCGGTCGCCCCGTTGTCTATGCAGTTTCCCTTTCTCGACATGCTCTGCACTATCCCGGCATTCCTCAGGCGGCCGCACCACGCCATATGC
>JAZLCO010000108.1:0-9786 GCA_045614225.1 Eggerthellaceae bacterium
AGAGCCCCCCCCCCCCCCCTGCCAACTCTGTCCCACTTGGCTCGCCTACTGCGACGCCTTCCACTTGTGGAAGCCGATGACGAACTCGTCGATTTCGCCGTTGAGCACTCCGTCGACGTTCCCAGTCTCGATACCGCTGCGCAGGTCCTTCACCATCTGATACGGATACAACACGTAGTTTCGAATCTGGCTGCCGAACGAGTTTTCCATGCGCTCGCCGCGCAATTCGTCGATTTCAGCCTGGCGTTTTTGCTCTTCAAGTTCGTAAAGCTTGGCTTTAAGCACTCGGAACGCAGCTTCTTTGTTCTGGAGTTGGGATTTCTGGTTTTGGCACGTGACGACGATGCCAGTCGGCACATGGGTCAAGCGCACCGCAGAGTCGGTCGTGTTAACGCATTGGCCGCCTGGCCCGCTCGAGCGGTACACGTCGACCCGGACATCGTTCGGATCGAGATCGACTTCAATGTCGTCAGGCAGCACAGGCAACAGCTCAACGCTTGCAAACGTCGTATGCCTGCGTGCTTTCGCATCGGTCGGGGAAATGCGCACGAGCCGATGCACGCCGATCTCGGATTGCAGCATGCCGTAGGCGTTGCGCCCTTCGAACTGAATCGTCGCACGATCGATACCGATTCCTTCGGCATACGTGATGTCGAGCACATGGACTTTCCAGCCCTTCGACTCACCGTAGCGTGTGTACATCTTGAACAGCATGTCAGCCCAGTCATTGGCTTCAAGACCACCTTGACCGGGGTTGACCGTTAGAATCGCATCGCCGTCGTCGAACTCACCTGTGAACCACGATGAGAGCTCGAGCGAATCGAGCAACTTGGCAAGCTTCTCGCACGCATCAGATGCCTCAGCAGCAAAAGCCTCGTCCTCATCGGCAAGCTCGAATGCCGTTTGAGCGTCGTCGAAAAGCGAAACGGCATCGTCGTATTCCCGAATCGCCTCGCGCAGATTGCCCGCCCTCTTCGACACAGTCTGGGCATGGCTCACGTTGTCCCAGAAACCAGGTTGGGCCGTTTCCTCATCGAGAGCAGCCAATTCGGCCGACTTGTCATCGATATGCAGAAACGTGCGCGCGTCGTGCACACGCTGTCCAAGCTGCTCGATTGTCTTTGCGTCAAGATCCATTGCCATCCGTCAGTTCCATTGCATTTCAATTATTTATTGGAGTCTCAGACTACCCTCATGGCTGCCATTCCGTTTCCAAAACACCCGCAATTCAAAGAAACTCTGTTGAAAATTGCGCGCATGCGCTTGAACGACACTCGGATATTCAACTAGAATCAGCGTGCTTTGACCAGAGCATGAGACCACGCAAGAAAGGCTCGTGCTATGTCAAGCTTCATTTCGAAATCCGCATGTCGTGGTAATCGCCCAGCTCATCTGCTTTCTTATCGATACTACCAGCGCCAACGACTCGTGTCCCATCTTCTGAGGGAGCGGGGAGTCGCTCGGTTCATCGTGGCGCCCTATGGATACGGCAAAACTGGATTGGCGCTCGAATATGCTGACACGATCTTCGGATTCTCGGGCGTGTACTGGATCAACTGCAAGAGCCCATGCTTCATACGCGACCTCGACGAAGGCTGCATTGCATCCGACTGCTTGCGATTCGACCCGAAGATGAAGCTTGTGGTGTTCGAAGATGTCCCACCCCTCGACGCGGAGCGCGCCGAAGAGTTCTCGAGGGAGATCGACGCCATCCTCAGCAGCAAGCGTGAAGTGCTCGTGACCTGCGCGCCCTCATGCGATACCCTCGGCCGGCTCCAACAAGACCGCGTGACGGTCACCGCCAAAGAGCTCTTGCTCGACGACGAGGAGCTGTCCATCGTCCACGACGATTCGGCAAGTTCGTTCACGACAACCACCCCTCGCATTCCTTCCTGTCGTGTACCCATGCTCGTATGGACTCAACGACAAGGGACAGCACGCGATTTTCTCACCCATGGGTTTCGCGAAGAAGCGCCATCCGACCTGTTGCTCGCGCTCGTCTGCACCTCCGTGCTCGGGACGGGATCGTTTGCCGACCTCGTTGCGCTCGGCCCCATCGACCGCGACCTCATCGGGAGAACCGCAATCAATTACCCGCATCTTGGGTTCAATGAAGACCTGGATGCTTTCGAGGCGCCATCTTTCGACGTTGCCGACATCGCATTCGCCTTGCGCGGTGTGATTGATGCGTTTGTGCGCCGATCGTCATACGACTCGCGGGAGACATTCACCAGCGCGCTCGCAGCACTGCTCATGGACAACGGCAAACTTGAACGTGCAAGCGAGATCATCCGTTTGGTTTGTCCGAGAAAGTCGCGGATAGCATGGCTCATGGCGCATGCACGTCAACTCGTCGCAGGCTCGTGTTTCCTGCCCCTTTTGCAGCTTGCCGGCTCAACAAGGCCCATGGGGATGACCATCGAGCAACGTTCGATGCTTTCCGCAGTCGAATCGCTCTGCTTCCGCATGCTCGACAGTCCTGATGAGGCGTGCCGATGCGCAAAACGCTATGCATTCGAAAGTCAAACACCTATCGAATATCGAGTCATAAACCTTCTTGTCCTAGCGCAATGCTCTACGAACACGTTGAGAGAGCGTGCCGCCACGGAACTTGCCACCATTGCTGCGACGGGGAGCCGTATGACCGTCGATGCCCAATCGGGATCGGCGTATATCTCACTCGCACAGGCTTGGTGCATGGCATCTATCGGTGCACAGGAGCTCTATGAATTCTGGAACAAATCTTTGAGCGAAGGCCTATCTGACGACATGCTTTGCATCATCGCATCATGGTTTTACAACACATACGCCGACGAGCTGAATAGTAGTGGATTGGTTGCAGGCATGCTGCCACCCTTCAACTGCTCGCCCATCGAACGGTTCGTGCGCGATTGCATAGAAGCGTCCCCTTCGTTGCTGCCAAACTTCTTTGCTATCTCTGCGGGACTTGCCATGGAATCTGCCCACGTGAAAGGGATGAGCTATTACGAAGGACCGCTTTCGACTTCCGCTCTCATCGGTCTACGCAACGCCGAAATGGCGCTGCTTGCTCAACGCAGCCGCTTCGTCGCAGAATCTGCTCAATCTGCATTGCAGCAAGACAACTGGCTCGCAACGCACCCCGAAAGCGCGCTCAGCCCGCGTCGCAAGCCTCCAAAAGTTCAAGCACGGTTGAGCATACCGACCCTGAGCATTAAAACATTCGGACGGCTCGAGTTGAGGATCGGTGGAGAGCCAATTGATGAAGAGAGCATTAAGAGCGCGCACGTCAGGCCGCTGATCGTGTTGCTTGCATCGAACCCCGGGCGCGAAATACCACGCGATTCGATCTGCAAATCAATGTGGCCGGACAGCCCTCTTCAAATCTCTCGCAAAAGCTTCTATACCGTGTGGAGCAAACTCAGACAAGCACTCGTTTTGCCCGACGGATCGTGCCCCTATCTCATACGGCATCGCGTGGGATGCGCCTTCAACTCATCGTACGTCCAAAGCGACATCGCTCGCCTTGACGAGATCTGCCGCACGTTCCTATTCGAGGAGCCTGACTTCACACGCTGGTCCGAACTGCTCGCCGAGGTCGATAGGGACTTTTCTGGCGACCTCTTGCCAGCAGAAACCACGAACGACCTCGTCGTGCAGACGCGGGAGGAATGCCAAACAAAACTCGTCGACGCATTGGTAGTCGCATCGGCTGGAATCGCCCAAACGGGAAACCCGCGACGCGCCGCCTGGTGTGCGCAAATGGCGCTCGACCACGACGACACTCGAGAAGATGCGTACTTGGAGCTCATGCGCGCGCAAGCTGCCTCGGGACAACGGGTCGCAGCCATGGCGACGGGCCGACGCGCCATGCATGTGTTGAGCGAAAAACTTGGGATCGATCCCTCTTCCGAGCTTATGGTTTTCTACCAGCAGCTGCTCGAATCAGAGGATTTGTAGAAAGAAAATCAGTCGAGGTTTTATCAATCGGCAGCAAATTGCGGAAAGCGTGAAGACAAGGTAACGTTGCATGCGCATTGTCTGCAACCACGCTTTGGCGGCACCGTCTTTCCCCATCGCTATGTTACAGTTTTAGATTAGCCAATCATCAGGTCTACGAGAACAGGACGGCACACTAGATGGCGGGATTTTTCTCTAAACTCCTTTCATTCGGCGAAGGCCGACAGGTTAAGAACTATCAGAAGATCGCCGATCACATCGGCACGCTCGAACCCGACATGAAGAAGCTCGACGATGCCGAGCTCGCCCATCTGACGGTCGAGTTCAGGGAGCGCCTCGAGCGCGGTGAAAGCCTCGATTCGATTCTGCCCGAAGCATTCGCGGCAATCCGCGAAGCATCGGTGCGCACGCTCGGCATGCGCCATTTCGACGTGCAGCTCATCGGCGGCATGGCGCTCAACGATGGCCACATCGCCGAGATGAAAACGGGCGAAGGCAAAACGCTGGTCTCCACATTGGCCGGCTACCTCAATGCCCTACCCGGCCACAACGTCCACATCGTCACGGTGAACGACTACCTGGCAAAGCGCGACAGCGAGTGGATGGGCCGCATCTACAAGTTCATGGGAATGAACGTCGGCCTTATCCAAAACGGCATGCGCGGCGAGCGAAAGCGCACGGCATACCTGGCCGATGTCACCTATGGCACGAACTCCGAATTCGGCTTCGACTATCTGCGCGACAACATGGTCACGCGCGCTGAAGCACGTGTCCAGCGCGGGCATCATTTCGCCATCGTCGACGAGGTCGACTCGATTCTCATCGACGAGGCGCGCACCCCGTTGATCATTTCAGGCGCTGGCTCCGCTGCAGCGAGCACGTACAATGACTTCGCACGCGCTGTCCGCGGACTCGAACGAGATGTCGATTACCAGATGGACGAGGCCAAACGCACGATCAACGCAACCGAGATCGGCTTGGAGCGCATCGAGGCGGCACTCGGTATCGATGACATCTACGCAGACACCGCAGGCACGCTCGCCAACCACTTGCAGCAAGCGCTGAAGGCAGAATACCTGTTCCATCGCGATGTTGACTACGTGGTCACCAAAGACCGCGAAGTCAAGATCGTTGACGAGTTCACGGGCCGTATCATGGAAGGCCGCCGCTGGTCCGAAGGCCTCCACCAGGCCGTCGAGGCAAAAGAGAAGGTGCCAGTCAAAGAAGAGAACCAGACGCTGGCCACCATCACGCTGCAGAACTACTTCCGCCTGTACGACAAGCTGTCCGGCATGACTGGTACGGCCATGACCGAGGACTCCGAGTTCCGTCAGATCTACAAGCTCGAAGTCACCGCGATTCCGCCGAACAAGCCCGTCATCCGCATCGACCAGAACGACCAGGTGTACCGCACAATCGATGCAAAGTTCAACGCCGTTGCCGACGAGATTTCCGCCCGCAATGCAATCGGCCAGCCATGTCTGGTCGGCACTGTCTCGATCGAGAGCTCCGAACGTCTGAGCCGCTTGCTTGACAAGCGTGGCATCAAGCATGAAACCTTGAACGCGAAAAACCATGAGCGCGAAGCCCACATCGTCGCACAGGCCGGCCGTCTCGGCGCCGTCACCATCGCGACCAACATGGCAGGTCGTGGTACCGACATCTTGCTCGGCGGCAACGCCGAGGTGTTGGCTGAGGACATCCTGCGTTCACGCGGATACGACCCCGCCATCGACGTTGCGAAGAAGGAAGAGTTGCGCGTTGCGGCCGAGCAAGCACTCGATTCGGACGATCCGCGCATCCGCGCCAAAGCGAAGAAAGTGCTCGACGACCTGGCAGAAATGGTGGCTGTCACACCAGAGGCGCTCGAAAAGGCAACAAAGGAAGCTGACGAAATCACTGACGCTGAAGCCGATCAGGTGCGCAATGCAGGCGGCCTGCTCGTCATCGGCACCGAGCGTCATGAATCGCGTCGTATCGACAATCAGCTCCGCGGTCGTTCCGGCCGTCAAGGCGACCCGGGTGAGACCCAGTTCTACCTCTCGCTGGAAGACGACCTCATGCGCCGATTCGGTGGCGATCGCATGGATAGCATCTCCAACATGATGGAACGCACGCAATTGCCCGACAACCAACCAATCCAGGCGGGCATGGTTTCGAAGGCCATCGAGAACGCCCAGCATTCGGTCGAGGCCATGCACTTTGCAGCTCGTAAGAACGTCCTCGAGTACGACGACGTATTGAACCTGCAGCGTTCGGCCATCTACGAGGAGCGCAACGCAATCCTCGACGGCAAGGACATGACCGATCGCATTCCCGAAATCATCGCAGACTGCGCTCGCGCAGCTGTTGCGGACAACTGCCCCGACAAGACGACAAGCGACGAGTGGGACATCGCATCACTCGAAGCATGGGTCACTTCGATGACCGGTCTCGAGACCTTCCGTGTCGAAGATATCGACCACGATGACGAACCTTCGGTTGTCGAGGATGCGATTGCTGATTTCTTCACCGAAGCGTACGAGGCAAAGGTCGCCATGCTCGGCGAAGACGCCATGAGCAAGCTCGAAGCACAAATCATGCTTCGCATCATGGACACGCGTTGGATGGCCCATCTGCAGGATATGGATTACCTGCGTGCTGGCATCGGGCTGCGCGCTTACGGCCAACGCGACCCCTTGACGGAGTACCGCGAGGAAGCTTACCAAGCGTTCTCGAACATGACCGAGAACATGTACGCCGACTACCTGCGCACGCTCTTGCGCCTGCAAGTCGCCATCAAACAGCCCGAGCAGGAACAGCCGGAGCAAGAGGACGACCCGCTGGCCGGCCGCAAGGTGAGCTACTCGAACCCTGAGCAGGTGCTCGATGGCCCCGGCACCGCCGACGACATGTCACCCGCCCGCGCAGCAGCCGTTGCAACCCAGGCTGCGGGCGCGCCTCCGAAAGCCGCAGCCACCGGAAAGGCGAAAACCTACGTCAAGGACAAGGACGATCCATTCGAGATGGCCAAGCCGAACGATCCGTGCCCCTGCGGCAGCGGCAAGAAGTTCAAGAAGTGCCACGGAATGTATCGTTAAAGATTTCCGTGATAAAACGTGAAGCGGGCGGCGAGCATGGTGCTCGCCGCCCGCTTGTTTTCGTTGCAAGATGCGGGTTACTCTTCTTCAGCTTCCTGACGGTTCTCCTCGAGTTCCGCAGCACGCTCGCCGAGCAACACGGCAATGCGATCGGAGTATACGGCATCGGTGATGCCGGCCTCGGCGGCAAGATCCATCACCGGCGCATCGTTCCACAAAGCCTCAAGCCGGTAAAACTCGCGCGTTTCAGGCTGGAACACATGCACCACGATGCTGCCGTAATCGAGCAGCTCCCATGAACCATCGCGGGTCTCCTCGCGATGAAGCGGCTTAATCTTGGCCTGTAGGCGCTCGGCCTCCTCGACCGCATCGATGATGGCGTGAACCTGGCGATTGTTCGTCGCCGTCACGATGACGAAGTAATCGGTGACACCGATGAGCTCGCCGACGTTTTGCACGACGATGTCGGTCGCCTTCTTCTCGTCAGCCGCACGCGCGGCGATGATAGCGTAATCTTTCGAAGTCAATTCTTCAGTCATTGTTTTTCATTCCTCCTGGCGTATCGCTTCAACCGCGAAACGTTTGCATTCCAAATGCGTATCGTATCAGGATGTAGGGGCTTCCTGCGCTCCAATAACAGGAAGACCCAATATTCATACGTATGGAAATACAGCTCTTCAAGGCTCACCTCGCCGACGAGCGAGCGTAGTTCGTCAATGCGCCCGAACATTCGGCCGGGCTCGATGGCATCAGCGATGTAGAGCACCATGTCGAGCGGCGTCATGTCGTCTGCAGCCGTCGTATGGCGATCGATTGCCTGCAGCACGTCGGCGGGAATCGCAGGATACTCGCGCCCTAGCGCCTTCGCTGCAGTTATGCCATGCAGCACGTTGGGCATAACCTCGAGGATGTAGGGATCTATCTCATCTTCCATCCCCAGGTCAATGGCCCGCTGACGCGCTTCATCGTCATTCATGCCCTTGTCCCAGTCGTGCAGCAAGCCGGCAAGGCGCGCCTTCTTCGGGTCGACGCCATACTGTTCGGCGAGCTGTTCACAGGTGTCCGCGACACCCATGATGTGCTTGAAACGTTTCGAGCTCACGCGTGTTTTCAGCTCGGCTTTGCGGGCCTTGTAGAACTCTTTCGAAAGAGGGTCGACTTCAGACGACTGATCGCAGGACAGCGCGGCAACTCCGTCGTCCGCATAGAGACCATGGCCCCGAATGTATTCGCGAACTCTCCCGGGTATGAGATAACGGCAGGAATCGCCCTTCGCAAGGCGTTCGCGCAGCATGGTTGACGAAACGGCCAGGATGCTCGTGTGCACAATGTGATACTCGAAGGGACCGGCAGCCTCTATGATTGGGCGAAGATCATCCTCCTGAAGAGAACCCGGCCTGCCAGCCGCCACAACCAAATGCGTCAACTTCGCAAGCTCTTTGGAACCGCGCCATTTTCCCACCGTCGCTGCAGAATCCGACCCGACCATGAAATAAAACGTCACGTTGTCGGGATAGTGCTCGCGCATTTCACGCAACGTGTCGACCGTGAACGTATCGCCCTCGCGGTCTGCTTCGATTGTGCTCACATCGAAATGCGGGTTGTCGGCGACAGCCAGGCGAACCATTTCGACGCGATCGCGCGCATCCGTGACGTGCTGATCTCTTTTGAACACGGGAGCCCCCGTGGGAATAAATACCACGGCATCGAGGTCGAGCGCCTGACGCATTTCCTCAGCAATTGTCAGATGCCCGATATGAATGGGATCGAACGTCCCGCCCATGATGCCGAGACGCGCAGGTGCGCCGTCGGCGCCCAATTCATCGAATCGTCTGCTTATCTTGACCATGTACTCCGTCCGCTCCGAACTAACTGAAAAAGGAACTGCCCTTTTCGATTGGCTTATTCGAATATTATCAAGTCGTCCCTGTGCACCAGGGGTTTGTCCGCCATTTCTGCAAGAAGACGGTTGCGGACAAGCTCTTCATGGGTGCGGCCCATGGCCAGTTCGACTTCGTCGCGACCTGCCGACACGCGGCCACGCGCGAACAGATAGCCCGCCGAATCCTGGATGTCGACGATATCACCTTCGATGAAGTCGCCTTCAACACCAGCGACCCCGACCACAAGAAGAGAGCTTCCCCGCCTCTCGAGCGCGCGTTTGGCACCCTCGTCGACTGTGATAACACCGCGAGCCGAATCGCCCAGAGCTATCCAAAGCTTGCGCGGGGTGATTTCATGCGCCTTATGGGTTGCGGGAAACAACGTGCCGATTTCTTTGCCAGATGCAGCATCGACGACGGCGTTCTCGAGTCGTCCGCTGCAGATGACGAGCGGAATGCCCGCAGCGGCAAGAACACGGGCGGCCTTGATCTTCGTGATCATGCCTCCTGAGCCCTTTGACGTGCCAGCGCCTCCCGCCACGTGCACGACGGATTGATCGATGATGTCGACGCGCTTGATGAGCTGCGCGTTCGCATCTTCCGACGGGTTGCCGTCGTACAAGCCGTCGACATCGGAAAGGATGATGTTCAAATCGGCACCGATCAGGCATGCAACCAAAGCGCCGAGAGTGTCGTTGTCGCCGAATCGAATCTGCTCGACCGATACCGTGTCGTTCTCGTTGACGATGGGCACGACGCCCAAATCGAGCAACCGCTCGAGCGTATCGCGTGCATGCAGGTATGCGGTGCGATCTGCCGTGTCGCGCCGTGTGAGCAATACGAGCGAGGTGACCATACCGCACGCCCCGAACGCATCACCATAC
>JAZLCO010000109.1:0-4423 GCA_045614225.1 Eggerthellaceae bacterium
CATCGAGGAGAGGCTCGGTAAGGCGGCGTGACGCGCATGGTGTAGAATGCAACCGGTTCCGGGTGATGCTGCGTTCGCTCGGGCGGGCTGAAGCCCGCGCCTCGCAAACGCAGTCGTGACACCAACAATCGGCACACTACCTTACCGATTATAACTATCCCTTTTGAACTGGGCAAATGGAAGTGCCCTATTTCCCAGGGTGTAGTTTTTGACCTCAAATCCTCAGACATCCCCGATTTTTTGGCATTTTCGCTTGAAAAACGTGCAACCCGATAGAGTATCAAGGCGCTCTATCGGGTTTTCAGTTCATAAGAATCCAACGCTGCCTATTTGCGGCGTTTCTTAGGTTCGGGCAATTCTGGCAACATCTCGAGCACCATCGTCGAGACAACATCACGGTTCTCGATATCCACGAGCAGCATTTCCGCGGCACCGTCGTAGGGAATCTCGGCCATTGAAAGCGCGGCACAAGACGCCGGAGTCTTCTTCACCAGGAATCGGTCATCGTAGATGCCGCCGATGATCTTGCCTGAAGCGTACAGGACATATTCGCCCATCATCTTGCGATACGTCACCTCGGGCACATCGTCCAGCAGGTCAAGTACATATTCCAAGTATTCCGGCGTAGATGCCATGCGGGCACTCCTCGTAGCTGCAACTCAAAAGGGTGTCGTTATTAAAACGCGCAAACAACCAAAAAGGGACTGTCCCTTTTTGGTTTATTCGCCTGCGAGAGGCGACGGGGTGGTGTAAACGCGAGCGGCGCATTCGTTGTCGAGGTCGTAGAGAGCCTTCGCATCGTCGCCGAAGAGCTTCATGCGCGTCACCATGGTGTCGGCGTTGTCCTCTTCCTCGAGTTGCTCGTCGACGAACCAGTTCAGGAAGTTCATCGTGCGGAAATCATGCTCGTCGTACGCTGCAGCGTAGATGCCGTTGATCAGCGAGGTCACGTACTTCTCGTGCTCGAGCGCCTTCTCGAGCGGCTCGAGGAACGAGGAGAAGGAAACGTCGGGCTTCGCAATCTTGGAAAGCCTGACCTTCTCGCCGTTCTCGTGCAAGTACTTGCGGAAAATCAGGGCATGGTCGCGCTCTTCGGCTGCTTGGATCTCGAAGTAGTTTGCGTAGCCGGAAAGGCCTTCCTCCTCGTAGTAGTCGGCGAAGGCGAGGTAGAGATATGCGCTGTACAGCTCAGCGTTGATCTGCTCGTTGATCAGCTTGACGATGTTTTCCTTCATGGTGTTTCCTTCCTGTTCGGAACCCCCCGGAATTCCTCTGGGGCAACTTGACACCATCATTATACTTCGCACCAAAACTTGGAGAATCGTCGACTATTTTCAATAGAGAAAAGGCCATGCCATTCTTGCCCAATCATCCGTCGCAAGGTACCATTTCAATCAAGGCATTCTCGAGCGATCGGAAGCGTATGGCTACTTCATATGCGGGATACATGGGCAAGGTTGTCGAGCTCGACCTCACTACGCGCGAGGTTCGGGAGTATCCCTGGACCGACGAGGACCGGCGCAAATACATCGGTGGCAAGACCATGGCTGCAAAAGTCCTCGACACGATGCTCACGGGGCGCGAGGAGGCGTTTTCGGAAGAGAACCCGCTCATCATCTCCACCGGTCCGCTGACCGGTACGGGCGCTCCATGCTCCGGGCGTCTCAGCATCTCGGCACTCTCCCCGCAAACAGGCATCGTCGCGTCGTCCAATTGCGGTGGCACGTTCGGGTATTTCCTCAAGAAGGCGGGGCTCGACGCGCTCATCATCCGCGGCAAGTGCGACCAGCACACTTGGATCGAAATCGACAACGGCCGCTTTGAGTTCCACTCTGCAGACGAGGATGGGCTCTGGGGCTTGAAGGCCACGCCGAGCCAGCAGCGCATCAAGGAGCTCCTCGAGCAGAAATGGGGCGCACCGCGTTCGTTCGGCCAGATGGTGATCGGGCCTGCAGGCGAGAACCTCGTGCTGTACTCGGGCATCATCAGCGATGAACGCGCCGCGGGCCGAACGGGTCTCGGCGCCGTGATGGGATGGAAGAACCTCAAGGCAATTGCGGTCACCGGCAACCACGAGATCATGGTGGCAAACCCCGAGAAAGCTGCGGAATGGAACAGGAAGTTCTTCCGCGCGCTGCGCACACATCCGCTCACGGGCAAGCAGCTGCCTCGCATGGGGACGGCGGGCCTGGTGAGCCCCATGCAGATGCGCGGCATGCTCGCCACGCGCAATTTCTCGGCTGGTCGCTTCGACCAGTTCGACAAGGTATGTGGCGAGACCATCGCCGAGAAGCACAACATCGTGAACAAGGGCTGCGTCTCGTGCCCGATTCGGTGCAGCCGGACGGTCGACCTGGACGGCAAGCCTGTGAAAGGCCCAGAGCTCGAGACGCTCGGCCTACTCACGGCCAACATAGAAAACGATGACCTCGAGTTGGTGATTCGCCTCAACAACGAGCTCGACGAGCTGGGCATGGACACAATCTCGTGCGCAGGCACCATAGCCTGGGCGATGGAGGCGAACGAGAAGGGCCTCTGGGACAACGGCCTCAAGTTCGGCAAGGTCGATGAGCTCGTCGGGATCATCGAAGACATCGCATATCGTCGCGGCATCGGCGAGGAGCTGGCGCTCGGCTCGAAGCGCTTGTCCAAGAAATACGGCGGCGTGGACTTCGCCATCCAGAGCAAGGGGCTCGAGCTTTCGGCTTACGAGCCGCGGCGCGCCGTGGGCATGGGCCTGGGTTATGCGGTGAGCAACCGCGGCGGGTGCCACCTCAACGGTGGCTACCTGGTCATCCTCGAGGGCTTGGGCCTGTTCACCGACCCGCAAACGGCGCACGCCAAAGCTGACGCAACCATGATGTTCCAAGACCTCATGGAGGCCATTGCGGCGTCGGGTCAATGCCTGTTCTCTTCGTATATTTTCTTCCCGGGCATTCTAATCACGCGGCCGAATAGCGCGCTCACCACCACGATCAACAAGGCGATACCCTATATCGGCGGCGTTCTGCGTCTCATCAACAAGTATCCGCTTGCCGTTCAGATGCACATGCCCGTCTTGCCGCACACGCGCGCGTTCGAGCTCATTACCGGCATGAAGATGAAGATGGGCGACTACATGCGCGCCGGCGAGCGTGGCTATACGCTCGAGCGGCAGATTTCGACTCGATTTGGCGTGAGCGCCAAAGACGACACGCTGCCCAAGCGGTTGACCGACGTGCCGCAAGATCCGAACGACCCGAAAACCAAGGTGCCGCTCGACAAGATGAAGCGCTCCTACTACAACGCGCGTGGTTGGACGCAGGATGGGCGCCCGAAGGTGAGCACCTTGAAAAAACTCAAGATAATCTGAGGCGAGGTGAAACGCATGGCCCATGTAAACGTGATAGCGCTTGGGTTGTTCCGCCTGGACACGGGCTTGCACGAGCTGAGCCTCGAGGCGAACAAGGTCAAAGACCTCTACCCGCAGCTGCTGCAGAAGGCGCACGAAACCAAGCCCGACACGACGGTCACGCAGGCTGACATCAACGGCTGCATCGTGCTCGTGAACGGGAAGACCGCCCGGAAAGGCACCAAGCTTGCGGATGGCGACACGGTTCATCTCATGTCGCCGGTGTGCGGAGGTTAGCATGACAGCGTATTCCATCACAGATGCCTGCATCGGATGCGGAATGTGCGCGCGCAATTGCCCTGTTGGGGCGATCAGCGGCGAGCGCAAAGAACAGCACGTGATCGACCCCGATGTCTGCGTGCGGTGCGGGTTGTGCGGGCGGCAATGCCCGAAAGGGGCGATTCTCGACCCAGACCGCAACCCGGTTGCCCGTGTTCCGAAAGACCAGTGGATGCACCCCGTGTTCAACCGCGACTGCGTCGGGTGCTCGCTGTGCGTCATCAACTGTCCCAAGCATTGCTTGGAAATCGAAGAAGCCAAATATACAGGCGACATTTTCACCCGTTCACATCTCGCGCGCCCCGACGATTGCATCGGGTGCGGGCTGTGCGAAAGTGCATGCCCGATCGGCGCGGTGAGATTGCAGGAAAAAGGCAAGCAGGACCTATGGCCCGCAACGTTGGAAGGAAAGCACATGAATCCAGTACGAGAAGCATGGTGTCGCGCATATCAGACGGCGTTCCGCGCCGCTATCCCCGTAATGCCTTATCGCGAGCCGTTCATCCTCGAGAGCACCGATGAGATCGCCGCGCTGTGCACGGTTCTCGGCATCGACTCGATCATCATCGTGACCGACGAGATGATCAGCAAGCTGGGTCTTGTCGACAGGACGATCGAGTTCTGCGAGGCCGCGGGTATCAAGACGGTGCTCTACGACAAGACGATTCCCAATCCCACCATCGACAACGTCGAGGAAGTGCGCAAGCTCTACCTCGAGAACGGCTGCCAGGCGCTCGTCGGTTTCGGTGGCGG
>JAZLCO010000110.1:0-29450 GCA_045614225.1 Eggerthellaceae bacterium
CATGAGCAGATTCGCATCAGCAACGGCGAACAGCTCGTCAATGCTCGTGGGCGAAAGCGCAAAGGCGGCAACGCAATCAATCGAGCAACGGCGCTCAAGTTCGCCGAGGCCACGGATACCGCCGATGAAATCGATACGCGGTGAACGACGTGGGTCAACGATGCCCAACACGGGCGCAAACAGCTGGCGTTGCAGCATCTGGACTTCGAGGCCTTCGCGCGGGTCGTCAGGAATCTGGTCTGCCGGGATGTGGCAACGATACCAATGGTCGTCGATGAAGACGCAGAACTCACCGAGCGTGCGTGGCTTAACAAGCTCTTCGGCGGCAATGGGGTCGTTGGCGTTCAAGATGGAGAACGGTTCGCAGCCAAATTCGGGAGCGATGATTTCCTCGACCTCGAAGCGCGAACGCAATTCGGCCATGAACTCGTCGATTGACAAACCGTTGAGATCCTTCACGACGCGCTCGTACGGCCAAATCTTCAATTCGGTGTCGGCGAACAACACCGCGAGGAAATAATCGGACTCCTCGGGGTGCCCCTGCGGACCGCGTGCGATTCGACGCGCCTTCGCCACTTCGGAAGCGGCTGCAATGCGGTGATGGCCGTCTGCAATGTAAACACGACCCAATGCGTCAAAACGCTCGACAACAGCGTCGACGTCTTCGTCGTTGATCATGAATCCGCGATGCCTCACACCGTCATCGGCAGTGAAGTCGAAAATCGGCTCCGAAGACTTGGCACGGTCGTATATGCCGGCAAGTTCCTCGTCGTAATGGTAGGCCAGGAAGATGGGCCCGGTCTGGGCACTGCATCCACGAATGTGGTTGATGCGGTCAACTTCCTTGTCGACGCGGGTGGACTCGTGCTCTTTCACGACGCCGTTGAGGTAGTCGTCGATGGACACGCAGCCCACCAGACCGTTTTGGACGCGGCCATCCATCGTGAGTTCGTAGAGATAGAAATGCGCACCTTCGTCAACGCTCATGGCGCCGAATGTCTCATGCGCGTCGAGAAGCGCCCCCGCCTTGTGATAGACGTTGAGGTCAAATGGATCCATACCGCGAGGGAAGTTCACTGCCGGCTCGTCGATGGCCAGAAACGACAGTTTGTTGTTGGCGACGATCGTGCGGGCTTCGGCTGTGCTCTGCACGTCGTAGGGGAGCGCGGCAATCGTGCCTGCGAGTTCGGTTGTAGGACGCAGTGCTTTGAAGGGTCTAATGGTGGTCATGGTTCAACTCCATTCGATATAAGTCAAATTAGTCGTCTTTTTGCCAACTGCCTTGAGAAACGTTTGCCGTAAATACTAACGCCAGTGAGCCGATTGTCGGCGCCTTTGCTTTCTGATTTAACGAAGAAATGAGATAATGCACATCATTGGATCGAAGTACAGGTGCGGGCGTTCGTGGTCGTGGTACCGAGGGTTTCGTGGCTCGTTGAGTTTCGCATCTACTCGAGGGGGATTGAGCCATGGCAGCCGAGAACAAGCCTGATGAAGTCGTCGTCGACGAAACAGAGGTTGACGAGGAAGAACTCAAAGCTCGAATTCGCGAAGATGCAGCGCAGGTCTATAACGAAGAGACGCGCCAGCATCAGCTTCGATTCAGCAAGCTCATTCAGCTGGGCTATTCATCAACAAAAGCTGCGGCGCTCATGCTTGCAGCCGCCATTATCGCGCTGATCATTGCGAACACGGGGCTGTACGAGCCGTTCCTCGAGATCATAGAGACCGAAGTTGGTTTCATTTTCGGCGAACATCATGCCGCCATGTCGATTGCCGAGGTCATTAACGACATCTTCATGGCAATCTTCTTCTTGCTCGTTGGCCTCGAGATCAAATACGAGATGACAGCTGGCGAGCTGACGAACATCCGCCAGGCGTTGTTGCCGATCATCGCGGCATGCGGCGGCGTGCTCGCTCCCGTTGTGATTTACACGCTTTTCAACCTCGGCAGCCCTGACAGCAGCCACGGTTGGGGCGTCCCGACGGCAACCGACATCGCGTTCGCCCTGGGCATCCTTGCGCTGCTGGGCAACCGCGTGCCGAACGGTGTGCGCGTGTTCCTCTCGACTCTCGCGGTCGCAGACGACATTATCGCCATCATCATCATTGCCGTCTTCTACGGGCAGGCACCTTCACCGTTCTGGCTCGCTTGTGCCGCAGTCGTCATGGTGATCCTCGGTCTCATGAACCGTGCGCACATTTACGCGATTCCGCCATACCTGCTCGTCGGTGTCGTGCTGTGGTATTGCGTGTTCATGTCGGGCGTCCACTCGACAATCGCCGGCGTGCTTCTCGCGTTCACCATTCCGACCGGTTCGCGCGTCAACCTGCGTTCGTTCGTGAGCTGGTCTGGCCAAGCAGTGAAGAAGGTTACAGACGCCTATCAGCCCGAGCTGCCCGTCTCGTCTCAGGGCGGCTATCTCGAGGCTGTCAGCCATTTCGCGCGCATCGCCCGTCAGACGGTGCCGCCGGCCACTCGTCTCGAGCGCAAGCTGTACCCGTGGGTCTACTTCGGCATCCTTCCGCTGTTTGCACTTACGAACGCCGACGTCTCGTTCCTTGGCGGCGATTTGGGCGCCATGATCACGAGTCCCGTGTTCTTCGGTGTGTTCTTCGGTCTGCTCGCCGGCAAGCCCATCGGCATCATGCTGTTCAGCTTCATCGTCATCAAGACGAAGCTGGCTTCGCTGCCCGAGAACGTCAACTGGTTCCATATGTTGGGTTCGGCCATTTTGGGCGGCGTTGGTTTCACGATGGCCATCTTCGTTGCCAACCTCGCGTTCCCAGCTCATCCTGAGCTGATCGTCAACGCAAAGGTCGCTATTCTTTCGGCATCAACGCTCGCAGGTGTCATAGGTTTCATGTTCCTGTTCCTGCAGGCCAAGGCTGCACATGCCAAGGGCGTTGCATACATCACCACGTCGAGCGAGGACGTCCGCCAGACTGCCGGTGTCGAAGCCGTGCGCCAGTCGAGCGAGCTCCTTGAATCGATCGACAGCCCGCTGGTTCACAGCGAGGTAGAAGCTGCCAAGGACGCGAGCAGCCATGGTCGCGCCGAGGTGGTCGTCGAGCTCGGCGACGACAACGCCAGATCGGATGATGCGGAGGCGTAAAGGAGCGAGATGAAGTCGAGATACGTTGTTGAGGTAAGAGACCAATCAGGGTGCTATCTGCTTTACAACACGGCGAACGGTGCTTTCGTCGAGCTTGAAGAAGAGGCGTTCGATTCATGGTCGCAAGACACCTGCTCGGGCGAACTCGAAAGCACGCTCACCCAGTTGGGGTTCCTCACCAACCTCTCACCTGAAGAAGAGCTCGACCGCCAACGTCGTCTTTTCGATGCAGAACGCTCGGACACGAAGCGCCTGGCGTTCAGCTTCATTCCCACCTACGTGTGCAATTTCCGGTGCCCGTATTGCTACGAGCAAGGTCACAATGGCATCAAAGGCAAGATGGACGATCGCGTTATGGATGCGATCATGTTGTTCGTCCAATTCAAGTACGAACAAGATGCATTCGAGCGTCTGGAAGTTCAATGGTACGGCGGCGATCCGTCGCTCGCTCTCGATGAGGTGGCCGCGCTTTCCGAAAAGCTCATCGCATGGGCAGACGAACATGGTGTCGGTTACGATGCGATGATGCTGACGAACGCGAACGTCATCGGTGAGGCCGAAGCCCAGCTCATTGCCGACTGCCGGGTCTCGTCGGTGTTCTTGACCATCGATGGCCCTGAAGAGATTCACAACAAACGTCGTGTCGCAGCGAATGGCTCCAACTCGTACGAGCGCACGATAGAGGCGGCGCGCCTGTTCGCTTCCCACGGCATGAGCCTCATGGCGAACATGAACACCGACAAGGTCAATATCGTCCATTACAACGACTTGCGTGAGAAGCTGCTCACCGAAGAGGGCATCATGCTCACGACGGGCAAGCTGAACGATTATGGGCACTTCTTCGGCGAAGCCCCGTTCTGCAAACCCGAGTTCGACCTCTTCACGCACGAAGACTATTTCCGCGCACAGTTCGATGAGTTCGCCAAACGCGACCATCAACCTTCCGAGTTGCGTGAGATGTGGCGGCCAATCAACCGTTTCTGCAATGGGCAGAGCGACAGCTACTTCATCGTCGATGTGCTCGGTGACGTTTATGCATGTGATGGCTGGGTGGGGGATAAGAGCTACGTGAAGTTCAACCTGTTCGACGACGAGTCGACGTGGAAGCTGCACGAGATCACGTTCGACGCCACGCGCAATGCGAAATGCCAGGAGTGCGAGCTGCTGCCCGTGTGCCAGGGCAACTGCATCTGGGAGCGTACTTGTTGCGGTATGCCGTGCCATCCCTTCAAGACGATGGGAAAAGACTATCTGCGCATTTACCGGCAGTGCTTCGGCGACGTCGAACTTGGGGAAAACGGTGTGACCGTGCTTGCCGAGCCGTTTGAGTCTGCTTCCGCTTGACCAGCTGAAGCAGTTCGGTAGTTTCGGTAGAAAGCTTCATTTCGGAATATAATCTCATGCGTCAACAACGCGATGCGTATAGTCGCACTTGCTTTCAATCGCAACAAAGGGGAGGAACGTATGTCCCGAGCAGACCATCAACCGCAAATCGGCCGCGTAGAAAGGCCTTGGCGGGAAATAGGCGAGTACAACCGTGTTTGCGGACGTACGGTTGGCATCGTGCTGGCACTCGAGGATTCGACGACGCCGCTCGTCGTGCAATTCGACGACCCCGATGAGAAACCTGTCGTTTGTGCGCCGGAACAGGGTGAGGCGCCAGTGCCTCGACCTGTGCAGCGGTTCGAAGGCAAGGCGGCTGTCAACATCGTGCTCGAGGCATGTCAGAAAGCCCAGATGACCGAAGTCTTCGTCGTTGCCGACCAGAAGATAGCAGACGCAGTGTCGCAGGCTGTCTACAGCACCAAGCATGTGAACCGGGGTTCCGACTACCAGGTGCTGTCCATCGACAAGCGCGTTCTGCTCGACCAGACGCGCAAGGCTGCGAACTTCAAGATATTCGACGTGCCTTTCGGTGTGCTTGAGCTCGCTCGCGGCCTCGCAGGTACGGTGCCCGCCGGTTACGACAACGTCGTGATTGTGTCCGCCGACAACGTCCGCGTGACGGCGGATCACATCTACGAGGTATGTCTCGATGCGTTCGAGCATCCCGAGGTGGACGTCGTTGCATCCTGGGTACAGTGGCTACGCCGACCGCCGTACGTGTTCTCGCGCGAGTTCCTCGAGGGTCTTGAGGAACGTGGTCTCACGTCGCCTGGAGCAAATGGGCGCGATCGAGATGTGCCGCGCATTGCTGTGCGCGACCATGTTTTCGGTGAAGAGAAACTCGCTGCAAGTCCGGTTTCGAACAGAATTGTCGAGGCGTTCGAGGCGGGGTGCACCATCACGGCGCTTGAGGCCGTCCAGCTTGCCAAGCAGGCAATCGCGCATCCCGACGAGCCACTGTTCTCGCCGAACCAGCCGAAGTCTCTCATGGGCCCCATGGAGCCGAAACCGCTCGATGGTCCTGACAAGATGCTCGTCGACATCGCAAAGGACGTGCTCGAATGGCGCGCTGCTTACAACGCTCAAGAAGATATTGCCTGGGCGGATGCGTTTGCTCGCCGCTGTAGGCTCGACTTCCCGCTTTTGAACGACTGTGCGCATGGTGGCAAGCTCGCTTACATGGACACTGCAGCCACATCGCAGCGCGTCGACGTGGCATTGCAAGCCCAGCACGATTTCGACGTTCACGAGAACGCGAACGTTTACCGTGGCGGCTATGAGCTTTCAGCGCAGTCGACGTTCACATTCAACGACGCGCGTGCGAAGCTCGAGCAGTTCATTGGAGCCGAGCGCCGCCAGGTCGTTTACACCGCTAATACCACAGGTGCGATAAACCTGGTTGCGCAGGCGTGGGGCGAATGGAACATCGAGTCTGGCGATCGCATTGTTTTGTCGATCGCAGATCACCATTCGGCTATGCTGCCGTTCATCATGCTCGCGCAACGCAAGGGCGCGCATATCGACTACATCCCGTACGGCCCAGATGGCCGCATCAACCAGAAGGCTTACGCTGATGCGCTTTCGAAGCATCCGAAGCTCGTGTGCATTGTGCAGGTCGGCAATGTGTTCGGCATTGAGGCGCCCGTGAAAGACATGGCTGCTGCCGCGCATGAAGTTGGCGCGCGTGTGCTTGTCGACGCAGCACAGTCATTCGCTCATTCGAAGATCGACGTCAAGGACCTCGGAGCCGACTGGGTGGCGATTTCCGCACACAAGGCGTACGGTCCGATGGGCATAGGTGCATTGTGGATCGCCCCTGAGGCGTTCGATGAGATGGACCCGCTTTGCGGGGGAGGCGGCAGCGTTTCCCATGTCGGTGTCGATTCGTATTACCTGCGTCCGAAAACCATCCAGTACGAGGTGGGTACTCCGCCCGTCTCGCAGGCGGTCGGCTGGGCTGCGGCCATCGGCTATCTCGAATCGCTGGGGATGGATGACGTCGCTCGTCACGATGCCGTGCTCACTCGCTACCTGGTTGAGGGTTTGCGCCGCATCGATGGCCTCGACATCATGGGCGACCATTCCGCGCCCGATGGCCAGAATGGGCTTGTGTCCTTTACGCTACGCAGCCTCGTCCCGGCGAGCCTCGCAGCATTTGCAGGTAAGCTTGGCGTTGCCATGCGCTCAGGCGGCCATTGCGCCTTGCCGCTGCATGCAAGCATGGGTCTCATCGGAACCGGCCGTTTGAGTCTCGGCGTCTACACGACGCTCGACGACATCGACGCTGCGCTTGTGGCTATCGAAGCGTGCCGGTACGTTTACGAGATGTAGGCTTGCCGCCGAATGGCACAGAACTCCCAGGGAACGGTGTGCCACTTGATTCAAAATGGCACACCGTTCCCAGGGAACTCTGTGCCATTCAGAGGGCAACGTGTTTGATAAGACCGTCCTTTTTTATGCGTAGGTTTTTTGAGAAAGAGGATTCGAAATGTCAGCTGGAAAGGCGAATTGCCTGGTATGTGGCGTACCGCTCGTGTATTGGGAAGAAGCCCAAGAAGTCGAGTGCTGCATCTGCGGCAAGAAGGAGACGGGCCATTCGATTTGTGAGAGCGGTCACTACATTTGCGATATGTGCCACCGTTCCGAGGGCGTTGCTTACATCATCAGCCTGTGCTCGAAAAGCACATCGACCGATCCGATCGAGATCATGAACGAAGCCATGAACGACAAGTCGATCTATCCGAACGGGCCTGAGCATCATACGCTCATCGGGGCTGCGCTCATCACGGCATACGCCAATGCTGGCGGTAAGAACACCCAGGGTGAGCCGCTCGACAAGGACGCAGCGCTCGCAGAGCTTAAGAAGCGCAGCCTCCAGGTGCCTGGCGGCACGTGTGGGTTCTGGGGAACATGTGGTGCAGCGACGAGTGCCGGCCAGGCCATGAGCATCCTCAACGGTTCGACGCCCATGAAGATTGAGCCGTGGGCCCAGTGCCAAAGGCTCACGTCCATCATTCTGGGTCGGTTGGCGGATATCGGGGGCCCGCGTTGTTGCAAACGCACGGGTTATACTGCGGTGCTCTCCGCCGTGCCCTTTATCAACGAGACGCTCGGCTGCTCGATGACGCTGCCCGACGAGGTCATTTGCACATTCTTCCCGCGCAATGCGGAGTGCCGCCGGCAGGATTGCCCGTTCTTCCCGAATGCCAACGAGGAAGTGAAGAAGGCGTTCCAACCGGGCATGCGGAAATAGCCTATTTCGTGGGAATCGCCATATCGTTCCAAATGGGAAACCGTCCTCACCCAAAAGGAGGTAGGGCGGTTTCCTTTTTCATTTTGTGTTACTGGACATATGCAATGGTTGACGACAGTTAATTGACAAGGTCTAATACTAAGTTTAAACTTGAAATACCTGATGATAATCCAGGTTGTTTGCGGAAAGGAAGGGAAAACATGGCAGAAATGAACATCAGCAGGCGTAAGTTCGTGGCACTCGGTGGTGCAACTGCTGGCTTTGCCGCATTGGCAGGTCTCGCGGGCTGCAGCTCCGGATCGGGAAGCGCTTCGGCTTCCGGATCTGCCGCAAGCGCAAGTGCTTCAGGGAAGCCAGGTGGCAAGGTCGAAACCGACCTCGCAGCCATGTCATGGGATGATGTTCTGGCTGAGGCCAAGGGCCAGACGGTAACGTTCCTTGCTTGGGGTTCGGGCGGTGCCGATCCGTTCGTTCAGCAATGGTGGGACAAGCTCGCTGAGGACGTCAAGGAGAAATACGACGTCACCATCCAGTACGCCGAGTTCGACCAGGCTGAGTATGCCAAGATTACGACCGACCTTGAGAACAAAGCTGACGCAACCTATGACATGTTCTGGTACACCGGTGCTATGACAGCTCCGATCCGCGCGACTGGCGATGGTGTTTTCGGTGAGAAGTGGGTTACCAAGCTCGACAACTACAAGTATCTCGATCCGACAAACAATTACGTCACCTTTGACGGCGCAGACCTCACGAAAGACGAAGAAGCCCCGTTCCAAGGTCTGAATCCGTCGCTGGTCTATTCTACTGACTCGTGGGACCACACCATCGGCTGGGATCAGGAGAAGGATGGAAAGAAGGGTTTGCCGACCAACTTCACCGAGCTCGCTGCATGGACTGCCGCCAATCCCGGAAAGTTCAGCTACATGGACCTCACCGGCAAGGGCAGCTTCCATGGTCTGTTCTTCCTGAAAGCTATCCTGGCAGAGCTCACGAGCGATGGCAACGGTGGTTGGAAGGCTGTTTACGACGAGGCCGACGATGCCAAGACGCGTCGTGCGAAGATTCAGACCAACATCGACGAATGGTACGCTTGGTCGAATGGCACTGAGGCGTCTGAAGAGGCGTTCTACGAGAAGGCCGACTACCTGTGGGCATATCTCAACGAGATCAAGCCGAACCTGCTTCAGGGTGACGGCGGCCCGGCTTACATGGCAACGGCGCCCGACATGATGCAGCGCGTAATCGCTGGCGATCTCGCTTGCACGTTCACGACCTGCACGTCGATTTCCGAGCGCGTAGCAGCGGCTCCCGACAGCTACATGCCCAATCCGGCTATTTACATGCTTCAGACCTCCGTGGGTGCTTGGGACTACTCGATCATCATGTCCAATGCAAAGGCGAAGGCAGCTGCCATGGTTGTTGCCAACGAGATGCTCGATCCATCCCAACAGGCCATTGCCTTCCAGACAACCGGCAACGGTTATAACGTTGCATACGAAAAGCTTGACGACGCTCAGAAGAAGGAGTTTGACGACGTCTTCAAGGCCATGGGTTCGTTGTCGCCTTCGACTGAAGAGATTGCGGCGCAATCCTACACCGACAAGTTTGGCAAAGTGGCGGCATGGATCCCGACCGGCTGGGCGCAAAAGGTTCAGGCGTAATCTGTCTATAATGCTAACGTCATTCCTGAGCGATAATTGAATGATAATTGTGGGGCTCGCCCAACAGGCGGGCTCCACTCGTATGCGTAGGGGACGATGAAAGACAGGCTTTCGTTCATAGCTTCGTTCGTACCGCTCATCTTGCTGATGGCGGTTGGCTATGTTGTGCCTGTCATCTCGAATGTCATTGGAAGCCTGCAAGACAAGCAGGGCGGCTTCGTGGGTTTCGAGAATTGGGCAACGGTGCTTACGTCGTATTACTTCATCGACTCGCTTCTCTTCACGCTCAAGGTGGCGCTTGTGTCGACGGCGCTGGCAATGGTGATTGCCGTGGTGTGCGCGCTTGCGTTGAGGCGCACGTTCGTGGGTAAGAAGCTTGTGGTGTTGATGTTCCAGTTCAACCTCACCGTCCCGCGCATGGCGGCCGCCATGATGCTGCTGTTGCTACTCTCGCAGACTGGTTTCATCTCGCAGATCGCACATCATCTGGGAATTACGCAGGGAACGGCCGATTTCCCGTATCTTATTCAAGACCAAGCGGGGCTGGGGTTGATCATCGCATTCACGTGGAAGTTCTTCCCCTATATTGGCATGAGCGTGCTCGGTATCTTGCAGGGCGCTTCGCAGGAATACGAGGACCAGGCTGCAGTGCTTGGCGTGGGGAAGTTCAAGCGGTTCTGGCATGTGACGTTGCCCATGATCATACCGGCGACTTCCATTGCATCAATCATCGTGTTTGCGGCGGCGTTCGGCGACTACGAGATACCCATGGTGCTCGGCAATTCGACGCACCGCGTGCTGTCTATCTACACGTATTTGAAATACAGCGATCCCGCGATGATGAACCGTCCGGAATCCTACGTGCTGATGGTCAGCATGATCATCGTGCTCATGGTCGTCATCCTGATCTACCGCCATCTGACCATGCCGAAGGAGGGGAAGTAGCACATGTCGAATCGCATGGCACGGGTTGTGCTTGTCCTCATGCTCGTCGTGGTCATCGTGCCCATCATTCCGATGGTGCTCTGGTCATTCACCGAGATCTGGCCGTTCGGTACTGTGTTGCCAGAGTTCAGCACGCAAGCATGGGAGCGTACGTTCGCGACCAACTCGAAGGTCATCGATGCGATGCGCAACAGCCTGTTCTTGTGTGCGACGGTCATTCCCATCTCGTTGGCGATGAGTTTCTATGCTGCAAAAAACCTTGGGACACGCAGGTTCCGCGGCAGGCGTGCCATACAGCTCCTGCTGCTCGTGCCGTCGTTCGTGCCACAGATTGCGCTCGTGTTCGGCATGCAGCGCGTCTTCTCGCAAATCGGGCTTTACAACAATGTTCCCGGCGTCATTGTGGCGTTGCTCGTGTTCTACGTGCCTTACATGACCCTACTGCTCTCGGCGGTGTTCGAGAACTACGATATGGACTACGAATACCAGGCCGCATCGCTCGGCGTCTCCAAATGGCATATCCTGTGGCACGTCACGTTGCCACAGGTTCGCAGCGGTGTCATCGTGACCTGCATTTTCAGCTTCATCGGGGTGTGGTCGGCGTATCTGGTCGTTGCCGCCGTGGCGCCCCCGTCGTTCAAGACGATGTCGCTTCTGATGTTCCCGATGATTACGACAGCTGCCGGTGGTTATGCCGCGACTGCTTGCGGCGCCATCCTGTACATCGCTCCGATTCTCGCAGTGCTCGTGGTATTCTCGAAGTTGTTGGTTAACGACGAAACGCGTCTGGATGCTGGAGTGTGACGTGGCATTTCTCGAAGTTAAAGATCTGACGAAACGCTATCACGGTGAGAAGGAGCCGTGCGTTCGCAGTTTCGATCTCGACGTCGAGCGCGGCGAGATATGTGTGCTGCTCGGTGCATCCGGTTGCGGAAAATCGACCGTGCTCAAGGTGATTGCTGGGTTGGAAGAGGCGCAAGAGGGCACCGTCTCGATTGACGACGAGCCCATGGAGGGCATTGCTCCCGAGAAGCGTCCCGTGGCGATGGTGTTTCAAAAGGCGCTGTTGTTCCGCAACATGACAGTCGAGCAAAACGTGAATTTCGCACCGCGCGTCAATCGCACGATGCCCAAAGACGAGCTGGCGCGCAAGACGTCTAAGATGCTCGAGCTCGTAGGTCTGGCCGGCATGGAGAAAAAGAAGGCAACTGCTTTGTCGGGCGGCCAGGAACAGCGCGTGTCGCTTGCCCGTGCCCTCATGGTCGAACCCAAGCTGCTGCTGCTCGACGAGCCTCTTTCCGCGCTCGACGCATCCTTGCGCGAGACCATGCAAGATTACATTCGCGCACTCAATCGCGAGACGGGTACGACCATGGTGCTTGTGACCCACGATCAGCAGGAGGCCATCGCACTCGCTGATCGCATCGCCGTCATGCACGATGGGCGCATCGTCCAGATTGCGACACCCCGTGAATTCTACGAGCGTCCGCGCACCGAATACGTGGCGTCGTTCTTCGGTTGGAAGAATTTCATTGCTGCTTCCTACGCAAACGGCGAGGTCAAAAGCTCTCTTGGTGCATTCAGCATCCCAGGGTTGAAGGCGCTTGACGATGTGCCGGTCGAAGGGCTGCTTGTCATGCGGCCGGAAGCTGCCACGAACGTCGGAGGTGGGCAGGCGTCTATTTCCGGTGTCGTGCGCGATGCGACATTCCGCGGTGCGAGCGTTTCGTATCGCGTCGAATGCGAAAACTGCATGCTTCAGCTGTCGATGCCTGCCAGTTTGGAGCTTGCCATCGGTGAAACGGTGTCATTCGATTTGGATCCGTCGATGCTTTGGTACGTTGCGGATGACGGTGACATGGCATACTCGGAGGAAGAATAACCAAAAGGACGGTTCCTTTTGGTTGGCTGTTCTGTAGAAGAGGGAGGAAAGCATGAGGCTTTCAGACGAGCAAATGCGCATATACGAGATCCTTGAGCATGCGGCCGAAGGTGCCGGCCTTCCCGATGACGAGATCGAGGTGCTCTACGGCGTCGACGCGCTTTCGCGCGAGGCGTTCGTCATCCGCCGCGACGCCCACTTGATGTCGCTTGAGGCGACGGACGGTAAGGCGGAGATTCACTGTCAGATCGGCCTCAATGGCTCGCCTTGTGGGAAGAACTGCAAGTTCTGCAGCTTCGCCGTGTGCAACGGCTTGCGCAAGAAGCTTTTCGAGCTCGATGCCGAAGACGTCAAGCGTTATTGCGACTTGTACCAAGAACAAGGAGCGAATCTCGTGCTCATGCTAGCCACGGCGAGCTATCCGTTCGGGAAATTTTTGGAGATGGTCGAGGCTGCTCGCTCGGTGCTCGACCCTGACATGCCTCTTCTGGCCAATTATGATGACGTGACCCTCGAGCGCGCTCAGCAACTCAAGGCGGCAGGTATTGATGGCGCCTATCATGCCGTGCGCATGCGCGAGGGCGTCGACACCACCATCCCAGTTGAGAAACGTTTACAGACGATGGAGAACCTCCGTCAAGCTGGCTTGTCATTGCAAACGTGCGTCGAGCCGATTGGTCCCGAGCACACGCCTGCAGAGCTGACCGAAGCAACACGTCGCTGCATCGATTCGGGCGCGAATTCTGCCGGTTGCGGAAGGCGCATCACCGTGCCCGGCACGCTTGTCGAGGACCGTGGACAGCTCAACGATCTGCAAAACGCGCTCAACGTCGCTGTTTATCGTCTGGCAACAGGCCTCAAGCCCGCACTCAACTGCGCTGTGTCGACCCCTATCGCTGCATCATCTGGCGGCAACCTTGGTTGGGCGGAAGTCGGTCTCAATCCACGCGATACGGCCGAGCGCACCGAGAATGGCGGCCGTGGAAGCGACATTGCGTACTATCATTGGGTTTACGAGAATGCCGGTTGGGAGATTCTCGATGGTTATTCTCAGGGGTGGAAACTGTAGCTGCTTGCTGCAAGCATCCTTGTTGCCCGTACGATAACGCGAGGAGAAAGCCGTGCTTGACGAGAGGGTCGAACAGATTGCAGATGCAGCTGCGTGTGGAAATTTGCCGACGCGTGGCGACATCATGTACTTGCTCAAGTTCGATGCTTATTCCCCCGAAGCCGCTTACGTCATCGCGAAAGCGCGCGAGATCGGCATGCGCGCATGTGATGGCCGGGGGTTCGTGTATGCGCAAATCGGCGTCGACGAGACCGCATGTCCTGAAAACTGTCTGTTCTGCTCGTTCGCGGCGATCAACACCGATACTGCGACGTACGATCCGACACAAGTGGAAGTGCCGCTCGGACGTATCGTGCACTACGCCAAAGTGTTCGACTCGGCTGGGGTCGACCTGATTTCACTCATGGCGACGGCGGGGCTCGATTTCGACCGTTATCTTGATATGGTACGTGCCGTGCGGGCGAGCGTTTCCGCCAACATGGACATCATGGCAAACACAGGCGACCTGTCACTCGAGCAGGCCCAAGCCCTCAAAGATGCCGGCGCTACGACAGCCTATCATGCGCTGAGGCTCAAGGAAGGCGTCTTCACGGCTATCAAGCCGATAGATCGCAGGAGAACGATGAGGCATCTGCGCGCGGCGGGATTGCCGCTCATGACTGGTGTCGAGCCGGTGTGGGATGGCGTAAGCGCTCAGGAGCTTTCCGAGAGAATCATGGATATCCCTGACTTCGGTCCGTTCTGCATCGGTGCTTGCAGTCTTACCGAGGTTGAAGGAGTCGACGTGGCGGGGAAGAGGCCCGCTAAAACTGGTTTCGTGCGATACGTGGGCGCCCTCACGCGTCTCGCGTGTGGCGAGGAGGTGCCTGTAGGCGGCATCGGGGGTGTTGCATGGGTCGACGCTGGATGCGATCCGCGAAACCGTGGTTATGGCGCCGATGACGCCACGTTGCGTTCGAAGATTTCAGCAGCCAAGCGCCGCCTTGAACTCGACGGCTTCGAGGTCCGTTAGGCTTCGAGCTTCCAGCCACTCGAAGGTCCGTCGAGGATCTCCCATCCAGCCGCCTTGAATGTCTTGCGTGCGGTCTCGATGTTGATTGCCCGCCCGCCCTTCTCGGTGCGTGCTTTGATGTCGCGGGGGTTTAATCCGAGTTCAACCCAGGCAAGGTTGGCGCCAGCTGAAGCGGTCATTACCGTATTTGCCGAACAGTTCAGACGCGGCTCGAGGCCTGATGCCAGGCGGTACACAGCTACGTAGTCGGCATTGCGCACCTCGGTGATCATGCCGCGCTCGTACAATCTCGTTCCAGGAACGCCAACGCGCCGTGCAGCACCCGCAGATTGGGGATGCGCTTCAATGCAACGGAAGGTGGCTTCCACGAGTTCGTCAACGGTATGCTCGGGCCCAATCGGTTCGACACAGGTCTGCAATGACAGGCCGGCAGCTCGCATGTTCTCGAACGTCTTGAGCCGCTTAGTGGGAGGGATGCGCGTGTCGACTCCTTCTCCCATGCGGCACGCATGGTAACCGCCGTCAACTCCAGCGGTACGAAGCTGAGCTGCACGTTCGGCTGTCAAGTCATCGGCGTTGACGAGCAGGGGCATATCAGCCGGGATGACTTCGCGGACGGCTTGCGCCATCTCGATCAACTTGTCAAAGCGGTAGCTCGCCGTGCAAAGCAGCAAAATGAGATTGACCTCGTTTTCCATGTGCAGCTTCGCGTATTCGACCACTTCATCGCGCGTCAGCTCGAAATTGCCCACACGGCAATCGGCGGATTTTGCAAAACTGCAGAACCCGCAATCCATGGGGCATTTCGTGGCATTGAGGCCGATTTGTCCGTGGATTTCCGCAATGCCGTTGGCAGCTTTGAGGGAGAGTTCTTGGCCAGCCCAGCGGATGAGTGCGGCTTCCTTTGTGCGCTCGGGGACTTCGAAGAGCACCCGCGTTTCTTCGCGCGTGAGGCCGTTCCCCTCGAGGCCATGTTCGACGATTTCGTAAACCTGGTTGTCGAATACCTGCATGATGCTCCTGTCGTCTAGCTCCATCAACGTTCAATTGTATCGCTGCGAGTTTCATAACAGCGCATTTCAAGGAGAAAAGGAACGAGCCGCCGATGGGAAGGGAATGGCGGCTCGTCTTATGAGGAAGGTAGCAAATCTGCAAACGGAGGGGGGATGCAAATTCGCTTTGCTTCAGACCTCCTACAGTATAAGACATTGTCTACTAAAAGACAAGGCCTGTTTTAGATATAATCGAAAACAAGGAGGAGTTATGCGCGAGAAGATCGAAAAGCATTACGCCGAAGTGGCAAAGATGGTTCAAGATGCTGAAACGGACGTGGAGACAGGTTTCCGCATCGTGTCCGATACGCGCATGGCGTGCTCACTTGCCGACTGCAGCGAGGCGTTCAACATCTATGACGAGCGTCTTGTCGAGGGCATACCCGAAAAAGCGCTCGTCGCGAGCCGTGGATGCGGCGACCCTGTGAGCCAAGCCCGGCTACAACCAGGTGAAACAGTGCTGGACCTCGGGTGCGGTGGAGGAGTCGATGCGATCATCGCGTCACGCCTCGTCGGCGAAGAGGGAAAGGTGTACGGGCTCGACATGACGCCCGAGATGATAGAGCTTGCCCGAGAGAACTCCTTGAGCGCCGGCGCACGGAACATTGAGTATGTCGAGGGCCTCATCGAAGACATTCCGCTCGATGACGGCACGCTTGATGTCGTCCTATCGAACTGCGTCATCAATCTATCCGACGATCGGCCTGCTGCTTTGCGCGAGGCAGCTCGCGTGCTCAAGCCTGGTGGGCGCTTCGTCGTGAGCGATATCGTCGAGTTTGAGCCACTACCAGATGCGGCGCGCGGTGACGTCTGCGCCATTGCCGGTACGACTAACGGCATGCTTTCGGTCGACGCATATGCGGCGTTACTTGAGGAAGTCGGGTTCTCACGTGCATCAATCGAGCCCAAAACCGTGTACACGATCGACGTGCTTCACGAGAAGGCGCAGCGCAAAGGTCGCATGGAGCATTTCGACCAGGTGAAGGACCTTGATGTGTCTGGCAAGACGGGAAGCGTCATCATCACAGCCTGGCGTTAATTGGCGCAGGCCGTTCTACGCGCTCTGCAACAGGAATTGATTGAAAACGGTGGGAAATGAGCACCACGAACCTGACAACGGATGATGTGCGGCGATATGTTCAGAGCAATGATGCGCTGAAGCTTGCTGTCGGCATGCGCGATGATGCTGATACTAGTCTCATGCCGCTCGGTATGGGCGAGCACAATTTAAATTACCGACTCGACGTGCGAGGCCGCTCGTTCGTATTGCGTATCAACGTGGCCAAGCAGCCGTTCCACGATGACCAGATTTCATACGAGTTCTCTGCGCTCGAGACGCTCGCACAATGTGGGCGTGTTCCCGTACCCGTGTATCTCGATAGTTCATCAAACGCCTTAGGCGAGGGAGTGCTTGTCGAGTCGTTCTGTAAAGGCGGTATGCTCGATTTCGACCATCTGCGCCCAGGCGACCTCCGCTGTGCTGCTCAGATCATGGCCGACGTGCATGCAGTTGACGTGCCGTACGGCTGCAAGCTTCATAAGCCTTCCGATCCGTTACGCGGTTTGATGGAAGAATGCGTCGGGAGGTTCGAGGTGTACCGTAGCTCGGCATTCGAGGATGCGCGCATCACGGGATGGGCGCGCCGGTTCTTCGAAGCATCGCAGCGCGCGCTCGAGACTTCGCCTCCGCCGCGCAACTGCGAGCATATCGTCAACACTGAGACGCTTCCCTCTCATTTCCTCATACCCGAGGCAGCGGCATCGCATGCGGCTGCGAACGATGCGTCATCAGGCGTTTTCTGTTCAAACCCAGGATACTTCGTCGATTGGGAACGTCCAATTGTGGGCGAGGTAGCTCAAGACGTCGCATACTTCGTCTCCCCGACGACGACGTTCTGGGATAGCGAGTTCCTGTTTCCGGCGAGCGGAATCGACTCGTTCGTCGAGGATTATTGGCGTGCAGTCGATGGCCGTTTCAAGCGGGATGGATTCGACGAGCGGTTCGAGCCGTGGCTCATGATGACGGCGCTTCGCAGCACGACCTGGTGCTGCCGGGCGCTCGTGACGTACAACGACCCGAGCGTCCACAAAACCGAGAAGACAGCACGGAAGTTGCCGGTGTATCTATCGAACGACTTCATGGAGATGCTGGCCGATGAGGTCTTCCACCTATAGGAAGATGTCGAGGGGTTTGTCGAGTTATTGAGCAAAGCGGGCCGTTCGGGTGCTTTGCTGGCTTCAGTCGTGCATAATTGGCAAAGTTTGCTTGTGTTTCGAAAGGTTTGCTTTGAGGGTTTTAAAGCTTGAACGGGTCCCGAATGCTCGCGATTTGGGCGGCATTGCTGCAGGTGATGGGCGAGTTGTGAAATCAGGTCTCCTGTTTCGCGGTAGCGCGCTCTCGGATGCGACGCAACATGACGAAGATGTCTTGTTCCACGATCTCGGCATTGCGTGCGTCATCGATTTGCGATGCGGATGGGAGCTCGAAGCCAAACCCGACCGCATCCCAGATGGAGTCGAATACCTTCATATTCCGTTCTACGACCTTGAAAAGGTTGGAATTGAGTACACCGAAAGCGCTGAAGGAACGAAGACTGTTGGCCGCGATGTAGCGTGTGAGCCGTCCCGTTTCTATCGCTCGCTGTCAAACCGACTCACGACTGCTCAAATGAGGCAGGCGCTCGACGAAGTGCTCTCTCGTGCGACAAATGGTTGCCCTGCCTACATCCATTGCAGCGGTGGCAAGGACCGTGCGGGAATCATGTCGCTTCTCATACTCGAGGTGCTGGGCGCGTCCCGCGAGGGCATCCTCGACGATTACCTCTACACCAACGTATCGCGCGATGCACGCTATGACGAAATGTTCGCGCGCTTCCTACGCCTTTCGGATGGTGACGAGCAGAGGGCTCATGAACTCGTCGTTGGTCATAGAGCGGTTTCTGAGAACATCGCGGCATTTTACGATGCGATTGACGCCGAGTATGGAAGCTGGGATACGTTTTTGAGTGATGCGCTCGCAATGACACCTGATCGGATTGCGTGTTTACGCGAGTGCTTGACCGAGCTGGCGTAAAAGCAAACCTGGATGTCGATTGACGTAGCCACTTGCTGAAAATAGGCGAGCCGCCGTGTTAGGAGGGAGATACGGCGGCTCGTTCATTTTAGAAGGAGCGGGTGGGGTGGAGGGAAACCCGCTGCGCTTCAGACCTCTTTCAATATATGACATTGTCCAATAAAAGACAAGGGCTTTACCAAGATTATCGCCATTGTTTTGGTATAGTCGGTAAGTGGCAGAGAGGGTATCGCGTATCCGTTTCGAGGAGGTTGTTCGTTGTCCGTTCGCGGTCGTATAGTTTTCGATTTGCTGTTGACAGTGCTCTTGCTGTTCGAATGCTTGCATCAACTGACGGGTAATGCGCTTCATGAGATTGTAGGCGCCGCATTCTTCGTCTGCATCGTAGTTCATCTCACATTCGCATCGCGCTGGATTAAGAGTGCAGCGGGATCGCTGAAGAGCGGCGACATGTCAAAACGCCAGCGGAAACTCGCCGTTATCGCCTTGCTGCTGGCGATTGACGTCGTGGTTCTTATGTTCAGCTCCGCAATCATCAGTCAATTGCTTTGGGATGCAGGGTTCGATTTCACGGCGCTGAACCCCGGAAACATTTGGTATCCCATCCACACTGTTGCAGCGTATGCGTTGTGCATCCTGGTGCTGGGACATCTCTCGATGCATTGGAAGACGGTTGTTGACACGCTGCGTGTTCCGTACGATCCGTCGCGTCGTGAGGCCATTGCTTCGGGTATGAGAGCAGTCGTGCTTATTGGCGGTATCGCGCTGGGAATTACTGGGGTTGCGCGTGCTGGGTTTCAAGCATCGGATTTTGCAGTCGAGAACGAAGATGATGATTTGGAAACCGTCCAACACGGCTACCGCGAGGTAAATGCCCAAACGGGAGAATACACGGAGAATCATTCGTTCGAAGCTGCAGCTATTACGGATTCGGATGGTACCCGAAACGAGCAAACAGCCGTTGACGAGAATGTTGAGCGCTGTCCACTGTGTCCACGCCAATGCAAGCTCTCTTCGCCTCGATGCGGTCGTCCTCGCGAAGCAGGTCTCATCTCTTAACGAAACGGCCCCGCAAGTGCGAGGCCGTTTCGTTTAGTGCATGTTGGAACTGCTTATAGGCAAAATCCCGGAACCACGCCGAGCTCGTAGTCAGTGATCCACGCGTTGAGCGGATTGCCGTCAGCATCGACCGCAGCGAAGCCCGCTGTCCAGGTCATGCTCAGCGATCGCTGCCACCAGCCGCAGGCTTCGCCCGGCATGACGATGCCGTTGCCTTCCGAGCCGGTGAACTTGCGGACGAGCTTGTCGTTGTCGTCGTTGCCCGATACCTTCGCCTCTGAGAAGGCTTGGTACTGCTTGCCCTCAGCATTGTAGGTGCCGGCAGGAATGCCAGAGCCGCGCATGAGGTCGTTGGGCGAGATGCCTCCTGCTATTTCGACATACGAAAGCAGCCACAGCTTGTCCGATGTGGACGAGACGGTGCCGGGTGTCGTCAAGCCTGTGTTGTTGGTTTTCTTGTTCACGGCTTGGATGGCTCCCTTGAGGTCGCTCGGTAGCATGCCGGCAAAGTCCTCGTTGAGCCATTCCCGCATCTCGGATTTCTCCCAGCCAGTCTCGTTCGACGCCTCCTCGTTCATGGCATGTGCGGCAGGCGCATCTGTGAACACGAACGTCAGCCCTGCCTTGCCACCACTGGCGAGGTCGTCGTGGCGGATGCCCGCGAGCATCACGTGTGCAGCGGTACCATCGGAAAGCGTGACGCTCTTCGTGCTGGTATCGAGCTTGCCACTGCTGTTGAGCAGGTTGTACTCCATTGCGATTTCACGACCAGCCGCATCGCTGTCGGCTTCGTGAATCTCGGTAGCGATTTTCGAGAGCTCCGACCAACTGTAAGAGCTCATGGAGTTCTTCGCTGTGGTTCCACTCGAACACCCGAAGAGGCCCAGGATGGCTATAAGCACCAGAGCCGCCGCAGTCAAAAAGACTAAACGGCCCGTCCAACGCGCATCGATGTTATCTTGGCGATTGAACACTCTAGTCTCCTGTCGGGGCGCGATGTGCGCCCCTTTCGTCTTTCAGCACTGCGATGATGAGCGCGATAAGCGCTGGATAGTACGGATCTTCTGCATTGAGGTCCACGAGCTTCTTGCATTCGTCGATCCATGTGAAGATGTACTCTTCGCAGAAGTCGCCGTACGCTTCCGCAAACGCTTGCTCACCTGTTTCTTCGTAACGCTTCGCAAGAAGCGAAAGAAATGCCAACAGGAAACGCAGATGATCGGGCGGCTCGATTTCCTTTGAACCGAGCTCAAGCCCGAATTGGGCGTAAATAGCCGCTACCTCGACTGCTGCCTGGCCAAAGAGCGTGTGCTCTTCTTCCAGATAGTACGAGGGGTAGGGGGGCGCTTCCATGCGCATCGAGCCGATGAACAAGCGCGTGTAAGCGAGCTGTTCGGCTGTGCGCGACTCAAATTGTCCACCGAGGGCAAGAAGTTCGCGAATTCGATCCGCGAAAGCACCTGCATGCTCGTCGGGCAGTGCCCGAAGCGCTTCGTTGGTCTTGTCGAGCCCTTCCATAGGGTACGAGAAAGCCAACGACAGCGCCTCGAGCAGCTTCGAGTCGGCAACGCTCATCGTCTGTGTGCTTTGATCTACCATGTCTTGTGGAACTCCCTGATGTAGTAGACGTGCGGCCCTGTGCCTTCCTCAGGCAAGAGCACCTCGGCGTCATACATTTCCTTGAGTTGGTGAATCTCACCGTAGATGTCTTCCTCATCACCGAAGATGCGCGCTTTGGCGGGGCATGCTTCGACGCAGCGCGGATCGTCGCCATGATAGACAAGGTGTTTGCACATCTGGCACTTGAGTGCTGCACCAGGTGTGATGAGCGGCAGGTTGAACTCATCGAGTGCGGGGTCGTGCATGGGGTAGTCCTTTTTGACTGCCTCCTGCACCTCGGCGCCGCTGACCGTGCAGTCCTTGAGGAGCGTGGGAACGTCCCCCAAATCGCTTGCAGCCGTGTTGCTTGGCGCAGCGGTTATTGCATGGTACGGACATGCGGGTGCACAGGCTCCGCAAGCGATGCACTTGGTCGAGTCGATGACCGTCAGTCCCCATTCGTCCTTGGTGATAGCTCCAGTCGGGCAGACAGCTGCACAAGCCGGGTTGTCGCAATGGTTGCACATGACTGGGCGGTAGCTGTAGCGCGGCTTCGGGAACTTGCCGGTCATCTCAGCGATGTGATTGCTCAGGAAGACGCCCTGGGGCACCTCGTTCTCGATCTTGCAAACGATGTCGCACATGCCGCAGCCGACGCAATCGTGAAGGTTGATGATCATTGCATAGCGGGTCATTATGCGCTCACCTTCTTAATCTTCACGCGGGCGAAGCCGCCGTGGCGTGCGGTGTTGCCGCTGATGCGGTCATAGGCAACAGGAAGGATCTCGTTGTTGTTGCCGCCGCGCGGTTTAGCCTTGGCATAGTCGGCAGCCGCGACATGGCCGAATGCCCAGTGACCTTGGCCGTAGCACTTGATGACGACGCCGGGTCGCGTGCCTTCCCAACCCTTGGCCTTGACGGTGATTTTGCCCTGGACCGATTCGACTTCGATGGTGTCGCCGTCGACCAGACCGAGTTTCTCCATGTCCTCGGGATTGATCTTGAGCACGTCGTCCCACGCCTCGTCGCCGAGGTCGAGGTCCTTGAACTCTTGGAACAGCGGCAGGTTGGCCGAACGGCCTTCGCGGCTCAGGCGGCTGCGATGCTCGCTGAAAATGAACGGGTATTCGTCAGGGTCGCCGAAGCGGACAGGCGTTTCGAAGTGCGGAACATAGCACAAGCCGCCGCGCGCTTCGTATCCCCAAAGTTCCATGCAGGTGTCGACGTCCTTGGAGTACGTCCACGCCTTCTTTTCGAGCTGCTCTTTCAGCGTCTCGCTGTAGAACTCGTACTTCTTCGTCTTCGTGCCGAACTTGCCCCAGTCCTTCTTGGTCTTGGCAGGATTGGAGTTGAACACGCCCTTCGAGGTGAAGGAACGCCACTGGCCGAGGTCTTTGCCCTGGCCCTTCTTGCCGGCGGTTCCGTCCCAAACAGGAGCGGTACGCCACTTGGTGACGATTTCCATGAAGCTCGACTCGCTCGTCGGGCGGTTTCCCGTCTCCGGGTCAACGAACGCCTTTGAGAAGTACTTGTAGACCTTGTCGAAGCCTTTCTCCTTGAGCTTCTCGGCGATGGCCCATGCCAACTCGGTCTCGTCGGCTTTCGTGTCCCACAAAGGAGTGATGACGGGCTGCTCGATGGCCACGTAGGTCACGAGATTCTGGTAGTTCTTGACATAGCCGTACTGCTCGAACATGTGGTGCTTCGGTGGCAGCAAGATGTCTGCGAACTGAGCGGACTCTGACGGGTTCATGGTGATGCATACGTAGAACGGCACTTTCGCCAAGGCCTCTTCCCAGCGCTGCGCGCCAGTGCACGAGAAGGCATAGTTGCAGTACTTCGACATCAGGAACTCGATGGGGTAGGGGTCCTCGTTCAGAATGACTTCTGCGAGGTTGTTCGTGAGCACCTGGTTCGAATGTTTGCCCGAACCGATAGCTGGCCACTCGATGCGGTTGCGGTGGTCGCATTTGGGCTCTTTCTCGAACTTCTTGGCGAGGCTGTCGCGGTAGGGCCTGTGGTCGGGCCACGGGTTCACATCGACGCTCGCGGAGTGCTGCGAGCCGCCCTTGTTCTCGAAGCTTCCGACTAGGCCGTTCAGCGCCTCGGCAGCCATGGCGCCGTAGATGCCGTTGGGTTGGTTGGATACGCCGGGACTCATCCACGAGCAGGACGCAGTGCCGTACTTGGCGAAATCCTTGGCGATCTTCGTGATGTCGGACGCGTCGATGCCGCAGATCTCGGCCGCCCATTCGGGGGTCGTGTCCTTGAGCACGAGGTTCCACCATCTGACGAGGCCGTAGCCTTGGTTGTACTGGAACAGGTCTTCGTTGACCTCTTCGCCTGCGACAAACATGTTGACATGCTTGTCGTAGAAGCCCGACAGCTCGTAAGCCTGCAGGCCTGTCTTGAAGTCGCCCACGAAATCCTTGTTCCATTTGCCAATAGTCAGGATGACGTGCGCGATGGCGCATGCCAGCGCGCCGTCGGTGCCTGGGATGATGGGCAGCCATTTGTCGGCCTTGGCTGCTGTGGGCGTGAAACGCGGATCGATGACGATGATGTGCGCGGCGTCCATGATCTGACCCCAATGGTTCATAACGGCAGGTTGCTGCCTGTTCGAGCCGATGGGGTCGGTCGACCACATAAGGAAATACTTAGTGTTCTCCATGTCGTAGTCGCGATAGGAGTACATGCCGTTGACGGCCCACGATGCAGCCTTCTCAGCTTCGGCGCAGATGGTTGCGTGGCCGTAATAGTTCGGCGTGCCCATGAGGGCGGGGAAATAGTGATAGATCGCGTCGCCCACTTCAGACGAACGACCTTTGATAAACATGAACCTCTCGGACTTCTTCGCATCGTGAAGCTCGAGAAGCTTCTCGGCGATGGTATCGAGGGCTTCGTCCCACGTGATGGGGATGAAACCCGGATCGATGCCACGGCCTTTTTCAGGGTTGGTTCGCTTCATCGGCGTCTTGATCCTGTCGGGATCATACACCTGTTGAAGCGCAAGCGATGCCTTGGGGCAGCACTGGCCGTTGGTGGCAGTGCAGTTCTGGTTGCCGTTGACGCGAATGGCGCGTCCATTTTCCACGTAGATCTTGACGGGGCAGAAGCACGTGCAGCCTTGGCAGGCTGACGACGTCCATTTACCCGTCTCGTTCTTCCTGTGGGATTCATCGGCAAGCGCGGTGAAGGGCATGGCGCCCGATACAGCCGTCGCTCCAAGTCCCAGGGCGCTCGCCTTTAGAAAAGACCGCCTGGTTATTTTCACTTGAATCCTCTCTTCTTGCACATGTGTATAACCCTGACCAGCTGGTCAGGGACGTGCAAGTCAAAAGTCGGATTCGGATCGTCGTCGACCGGATTCCGCAATGACAGTCCTCTTGGCGGGAGCCTTGCTATTTGTGAGGCTTCTCGTCTGAACTCGTCTGGAACTGAAGCCGAATAATCTGCTTCCCCCTTATTGTTCCTTGTCAAAGTATAGACAATGTCCAATATAAGTCAACACCAATTCACTAGTTGACATAATCCAATAATAGACTTACATTGCATTATGCAAGTCAAAAGATAGTAGAAGGTTGGGATTTCCCCTTAGGTCCGAGCCTAGAGCCAGAGGCATACGTCCTGGCTTTGTTAGTTGCAACCTAAAGGGAAAGAGGATTTGTGAACACTGCAAAAAACTTCGCCGGTGAGCTTATCGGCACGTTCATCATGTGCTTCTGCGGCATCGGCGCCGTGGCAACCGCCACGCTTTTCGGCGCTCTGACTGGCCCCGGCCAGGTTGGCCTCGTATGGGGTCTGGCAATCGCAATCGCCATCTTCGTTACGCGCAACCTTTCCGACGCGCACTTCAACCCCGCCGTGTCGCTTGCCATGTGCATCGGCGGCCGTATGAAGTGGCGCGATCTGCCCATCTATCTCGTCGGTCAGTGCTGCGGCGCTTTCCTGGCCGCCGGCGGCCTCTGGCTGCTCTTCGCTGACTCCGTCATGAAGAACCTGAAGAACGCTGGTCTGTCGATGTCCAGCAATTCAATTGGCTCTGCCGCTTCGATTTGGTGCGAGATTTATCCGAACACTTCTGCTGGCGCTGTGAGCTACATCACCGGCGCCCTGGCTGAGGGCATCGGCGTGTTCGTTCTCGTACTCGTTATCTTCTCGGTCACCGCTCCTGAAAACAAGGGCCGTGCTTCCCGTACGCTCGCCCCGTTTGCAATCGGTCTGACCATCACCATCCTGATCAACGTTATCGGCCCGCTGACCGATGCTGGCTTGAACCCTGCTCGTGACTTCATGCCGCGCATTTGGGCGTGCATCGTTGGATGGGGCACCATCGCGTTCGGATCCAATCCGTTTGAAACCAGCATGGTTTACATCGTTGGTCCGCTAGTTGGTGGCGTGCTCGCTGCTCTTCTTTACAACTTCGTTTTGCGTCCCATGCACCAGAAGGGTGCCGAGGCTGACGCCGAATTGGCGGATAGCAACGAGAAGTTCCTCGCTGCCGAAGATAAGTTGATGTAGGAGGAAAACAACCATGTCCGATATCCAGAAGGCAGACATCGAAGGTATCCTTGCCGAGATTCCAGCTGCAGCATCCGAAGGCGCGGCCGACTGGGGCAACCCGTTCCCGCTGGCCTTGAGCGACTGCGAGACCATCCTCGTGCTTGGATGTGGCGCAGGTCGAGACGCGTTCGTCGCCGGCAAGCTCGCTGGCCCGAACTGCCACGTAATCGGCATCGAGTTCTCGGAAGACCTCGTCAAGAAGGCCAACGAGATCAAAGAAGAGCTTGGCGCGAACAATGTTGAGTTCAAGCAGGGCTGCCACATGACTCTCGACGGGCTCGGCATTGCGAGCGATTCGGTAGACCTGGTCATCGCAAACGGCGCTGTGAGCCATGCGCCCAACACGCAGACTCAGCTCTACACCATCTGGCGTGTTCTTAAGTTTGGCGGCGAGTTCTACATGTCCGACATCTTCGTCGACCGTCGCACGCCAGCCGACAAGAAGACCGACAAGATGAAGGAACTCGGCTTGGCCGGTGCTCTTTACATCGAGGACTATCGTCGCTTCTGCCGCGAGGCTGGTTGGCCGACCATCCGCTGCATTTGCACGGCCGTCTACAAGAAAGAGCAGCCGGCCGAGGTTGAGGGTTGGACGTATTTCGTACGCACTATGCGCGCCTACAAGATCCCCGGTATTCTCGAGGATCTGTGCGAGCAGTACGATCAGTTCGCTACCTACAAGGGCGGCATCGAAGGTGCGCCCGACTACTATGATCTCGACGACCATCACCGCTTCATGAAGGACGAACCGCTGTCTGTCTGCGGCAACTCCTGCGCCATGGTCGAGAACACTCGCGTGGGCAAGTACTTCGAGATCAAGGGCGACCGTTCGGTGCACAGTGGCCCGTATCCCGGCTGCGGCAACATCCCGTATTCCGCTGCTGAAGTCTGGGAATAATCGAAACGCATGGTCAGGCGGCACTGGTAGGGCGGTTGTCGTCTTGGGCAAATAAAAACAGGGGGTTTGAGCCTCGCCAATTGGCGAGGCTCTTTTTATTAGATTGTTGCTAATGATTGATTATGTCGTATAATAAAGCCTAGTAACCGACTAGGGAAATTAGAAAGAGGAAATCGATAGCTTATAACAGGTGGCTGGTTCGGTTCCCGGCTGATGAGCGTCTCGAGTTTCAAAAATCAGATTGGAGTTGCATATGAGCGTTTCGCGCGAGGAAATCAAAGCGTATTACAGCAACGTCAGCATGAAAGAGCATGGCGAGATGGCCACGAATACATGCGCCTGCGGTCCTGAGTGCATGCCGGCCTACATCCAGAAGATCCTCGATGAGATTCCCGACGAGGTGACGTCCCGCTTCTATGGCTGCGGCTCGCCGCTGCCTCCGGCGCTCGAGGGCTGCACGGTTCTCGACCTCGGCTGTGGTACCGGTCGCGACGTCTACCTCGCTTCCAAGCTGGTCGGCCCTGAGGGCAAGGTCATCGGTGTTGACATGAACGAAGACCAGCTCGGCATCGCCGAGAAGTTCCATGCTGAGATGGCCGCGAAGTGGGGCTACGACAATGTCGAGTTCAAGCAGGGTTTCATCGAGGCGCTCGATGAGATTGGCATCGAGGACAACTCGATCGATGTCGTCATTTCCAACTGCGTCATCAACCTCTCGCCTGACAAGGAGGCCGTGTTCTCCGAGATCTGGCGTGTGCTCAAGATTGGCGGCGAGCTGTACTTCAGCGACATCTTCGCCGACCGCCGCGTGCCCGACGATATCAACAACAACCCGGTGCTCGTGGGCGAGTGCCTGGGCGGTGCCATGTATATCGAAGACTACCGCCGCCTGATGACCAAGTGCGGTTGGCAGGACTTCCGTTACATGTCGAGCAGCGCCGCGACGATCGACAACGAGGAAATCGAAGCGCTCATCGGCAACATCGAGTACACGAGCCGAACCATCCGTGCCTTCAAGTTGCCCGATACGGTCGAGGATATCTGCGAGCAGTATGGCCAGACGGCAATTTACCGCGGCGGCATCGAGGGCTGCGAGAAGTACTTCGACCTCGACGACCACCATCGCTTCTTCAAAGACTTGCGCCTCGATGTGTGTGGTAATTCCTGCACGTACGTCCAGGACACGCGCTATGGCAAGTACTTCGAGATCTTCGGTGACCGTTCCATCCACTTCGGTCCGTACGAAGGTTGCGGCAACGCTCCTTCTGTGAGCGGTGACGGCGGCGGCTGCTGTGGTGGCGGTTGCTGCTAACGTACGTTTGGGGTGATTCCACGGAGGCCGCGCAATTCGAGTTGCACGGCCTCTTTTAGTTATTGCTGGCGTACACGCTCAGCGCCTGAAGCAGGTAGCGGTCATCTTGGCGACGGGAGTGTCCAGGTCGTCTTTCACTTCGATGGTGTAGAACCCGAGGTTGCGGCCGCTCTTGTCAGCGTCGCACGTGGCGATGAGCGTGCTTCCTTTCGTGCTGTTCAGGTATTCGATTGTGTTGTTCACGGCGACTGTGGGATCTTCCCCGATGTTGCACGCAATGGCCAGCGCGAAGTCGGCGAGCGTGAAGATAGCGCCTCCCATGACGTTTCCCATGGCGTTCAAGTGGATAGGTGCGATGTCGAATGCGCAAACAGCATGGCCGCGTGACGCCTCAAGCACGCGGCATCCGCATGCTTCGGTTGCGAAACGGTCGTTGCCGAACAATTCGCGAACTTCCTCGATGGGGCAGTTCTCGTCAAGCATGGTGTCTCCCTATAGGTTCGTGCGCCGTTTTTCGACGGCGGATGCAAGTTGGTCGATTGCCCGTTCGAGGTGCGAACGTTGCGTGGCGATGTTGATGCGGATGAAGCCATCGCCCCCTGCGCCGAATATGTGGCCGCAATCGAGCCAAAGCTTCGCTTCGTCTTCGATGAAACGCTCCAGCTGCCAGGCGTCGAATCCGAGCGCGCGGCAATCGATCCAGGCGAGGTAGGTGCTCTCCGCTTCGATGAGTTGCAGCTCGGGAGTGCGGTCTGCAAGCATGTTTGCGAGCAGCTGCCAATTTCCCTCGAGATAGTCCTTCAACTGGTCGAGCCAGGGACCACCGTGCTCGTAGGCCGCCTGTGTGGCGACCATGCCGAGCGTGTTGGGTTGGCTATAGCCCGAAGAAATCACCTCGTCGCGAAACGCGCGTCGCAGGTCCTTGTTGGGAATAACGATGTTCGCAACCTGTAGGCCGGCTAGGTTGAACGTTTTCGAGGCGCTCGTGCAGGCCACGCAGTTTTGCGCGAACTGCTCGTTGAGCGTCGCAAAGGGTGCGTGTTCGATTCCTGGACGCGCAAAGTCCATGTGAATCTCGTCGCTCACAACCACGACGCCGTGGCGCAGGCAGATTTCGCCAAGCTGCTCCAGCTCGTCGACTGTCCAAGCGCGACCGACGGGGTTGTGCGGATTGCAGAGGATGAAGAGTTTTGCGTTTGACTCCTCGATCAGCCTTTCGAGTTCTTCGAAATCGATGTGATAACGCTTTCCGTCGTAAGCAAGTTGTGCGTTGACGAGGGTGCGTCCGTTTTCCGTGACGACGAACGAGAACGGGTAATAGACGGGCTGCTGGATGATGACGGCATCACCAGGTTCGGTGAATGCACGAACAGCCATCGCAAGTGCGTACACGACGCCGGGAGTCACGGTGACCTCGTCTTCCGTGACATGCCATCCATAGCGCTGGGCAAGCCAGTTATCGAGTGCGGCGAAGTACTCGGCTCCCGGCTCGGTGTAGCCGAATATGCCATGCTTCGTACGCTCGATGATTGCGTCCATGATTTCCGGTGCGGTGGGGAAGTCCATG
>JAZLCO010000111.1:0-3379 GCA_045614225.1 Eggerthellaceae bacterium
CTCATTGTGCACAATGAGTCGACGCCCTGGCCCCTGACTCATTTTCGCGAGTGAGTTGGAAACCTGGCCCTAACTCACTCGGCATATGCTCCTCGTGGTGTAATGCGGTATTCCCTGCACGAGCCCTCGCCCAACTGCGCATCGATGCGGCGGATGAAAGCGTCACACACATCGACCGGCACGAATGCCTGGACGGTACCGCCGAAGCCACCGCCGTGGATGCGGCACGCACCCTCACTTCCCGCCGCGCAATCGGCTAGAGCCAACGCGACCATCGCAGGTTGCGCAGAGCGGTCGGATGTCGAAACGTTCTGCAGATACTGAGCCGACGACGCGCCGGAACGCCGCGTCATCTCGAGGAATGTCTGCAAATCGCCACGCGTGAGCGCAGCCTCACGTTCACGCACTAACTCCATCTCGTGATAGTAATGAAGCGCCCGTAAAGCCGGCAGGTCGCCGAGCGCATTTCGGACCTCAGACAAACGCGCCTCGAACTCCGCCTCAGAAACCTCGCACAACCTCGTCACTCCCAAAAACGATGCAACATCGAACATGTCTTGCGCGACGCGGGCGTACTCGTCGGTGTAAAGGCTGTGGTCGCAATGCGTGTCAATCAGGCACAACGCATAACCGCACGATGCGAAATCGAAGTCGATAGCTTCAACGAATGGCGTCTCGGAATCACCCGAGAAATCGATAGACGAAACCCCGCCGTAGGCGATTGCGGTCTGGTCGAGCAGGCCGCAGGGCTTCCCGAAATACTCGCGTTCGACGCGCGCTGCCGCAGCGGCGCGCTCGGCGGGCGTACCCAAGGGACCAGAACCGCTACCGAACAACTCCTGCAATCCGCAGATCAACGCCAGCTCGAGAGCCGCCGACGAGGAAAGGCCTCCGCCGGACGGGATGGTGCTCGAAGCCGTCGCATCGAAACCACCCACCTCGAGTCCCGCTTCTGCCAGCAGGTCCACAACGCCCCTCACGAGCGCTGCAGTCGTTCCCATCTCTTCGACGCGCGGACCAGGAGCGCCTGCATCGATATCGATCTCGAACGGGTCGAAGCCTTCGCTCGCAAATCGGATGCGCTTGCCGCCGTTCCGCTCGAACGCGATCTCGATGCCGCAGTCAAGCGTTGCCGCGATGGCACGCCCGCCCTGGTGATCGGTATGGTTCCCCGCAAGTTCGGTTCTGCCAGGCGCAAACGCGCGAACGGTAGCCATGTCCGTCACTGCTTACCGCCAATCCTCGCGTGCTTCCCGTGCACTGCACGCGAATCATCGAGGTCGTCAGCATCTTCAAACCTGCTCGCGAACAGCTTGAGCGCCATCTCAAATCGCTGTGTTGCCGCCTCGGACCATGCGCCCATGTCGTCGGACGTCAGAAACACGCTGCCCAGATCGGCGTCGGCGAACAACAGCTCGTCGCGTTGGCCCGGCGTCAGATGGGCGTCATCGCGCAGGAAGAACACATCGGGGTCGTTTCCGAACGCGCGCCCGTTGAGCGGCGCACGGTAATAGGTGTTGGCCAGGCTGTTCTTGGTGCTCACACGCTCGCGGTGCAGCGGGCGCATGTACAGCTTGTCATCCCAATCGGGTCCGACGTCACAACCGATGCGGCAGTAGTCCGCCTTGCCGAACACGCTCGCGAGCGGCACGCCGCATGCAAGGAACAAGCACTCGTCGCCCATGCCGCACCGCAACAGGTCGATGGCGTCAGCCATGAGTTCGCCGCGATTCATTCCATCGTGTTCGACGAGGCAAGCAGCGTAGAGGAAATCGAGCTTCAACAGGCCGAAGCCCCATTCCTGCGTCATCGTCTGCAATGCCTCGAGCACGTAAGAGCGAACCTCGTGGTTGCGCGTGTCGAGCGCATAGCCGCCCGACCAATGGGAACCCGTCGTCACGAGCCTTCCAAGGTCGTCGCGCAGCAACCATTCGTTATGCTCGCTGAACAACTTCGAGTCGCGCTCGCACACGAACGGAGCAGCCCATAGGCCAGGGACAAACCCTGCCTCGCGCACGGCAGTGGCAATCGGAGCCAACCCGTTCGGGAACTTCTTCTCGTCGATCGCCAACCAATCGCCAACCTTGCAGTACCCGTCATCGATCTGGAACAGCTTCGTCGCATTGGGGACATCGAGCCCACCGATTTGCGCTACCGCGCCCGTGAGGTCGGAAGTCAGCTTCTGCTCGTCGATGTCGCCGTAATGGCGGTACCAGCTCGTGTAGCCCACAAGCGGCTCGCGTGTGCGCGGCTCGATGCCCGCGAGCTCGAACCAACGGTCGTAGGCCTCGTCGACGTTGCCGCGCACGATAGCATAGCGGCCAAGCTCGACCCGCTCGCCCGCCGCGATTCGCCGGCACGGGTTTTCCGTCTTGAGACTCACGCGCCCTTCCGCTGCGAAGGTGCGGATGATCGTGAAACCATGGCTCTCGTCGAGCGAGCCCACCAGCACGAGGCCATCGCCTCGCCTGAACGTTCCATAGGTATAGCCGTGCTGCTTGCCGTGCTCGTTGGGGTACGTGGCGAAGCGGTAGTCGCCGCCCCCGTCGAGCGCCCATTTGTTGACAACACGCGGAGAAATGAGCTTCAACCCGCGCATTTTCGACCAGGGGTGCCGCTCGACCGTGTCGGTCCATGATTGATAGCCGTTGAGCAACACCTGCTCGTCAGTCGCAAATGCATGACGCAGCGCGACGCGGCACGACTCGATGTACAGGCTCTCTTCGGCAACGAGCGAAATCGCGAGCACTTCCCCATCGAATTCGCACTCAACTGAGGCGCCGTCGGTCACGCGGCTTTCGAACGCATCGCTCGAAAACGTCACGCGGCGATCGTCTTCGCCCACGCGCATCTCAAGCACATAGCCAGCAGGCTCCATCGGTGCATTTGCACCATAAAGAATGTCATCGAAAACCGGCATCCCGAAGCACTCCCTTCACCGTGTTTCCTTGTGGCAGCTATCCAAACAAAGCAATGCGAGCATTGCTGCCAATAATTTGAACTTATGCGGTACCGCTTTGCCAACTTTTTTGACTTGTGTATGCCTTTAAGCCAGAACAGCTGCTTTTTATGCTGCCTGCAAGGCAAACAGACCTGGTGCAAACGTCGAAAGCTCCCTCACAAGTTCAAAAAAGTGGCAAAAACTCGGCGCTGCTACGCTTCCTCGGCGAGAAGTTCGCGATTCTCCTCCTCGATGCGGGCAAGAACGACCTTCTCGTGGTAACGCGCGAACACGAGCGCACCGAGCAGGCAGAACGCGCAAGCAACGATTGCCGTGATGCGGTACTTCATGTCGCCGATGTCCATGGCGATGATGCCGGTGAACACGAGCATCGACACGGCCTGGCCGAGCTTCATGGCGAACGTGCGCGCCGCGTAG
>JAZLCO010000112.1:0-2503 GCA_045614225.1 Eggerthellaceae bacterium
CGCTTGGCGACGACTGCCCGTACGACCTGACCGTGAACGTGAACCTTGCCGACGGCCTTGCCGGAGGCGACTATCCGCTCGTGACATACGGACATGTGCAGTCGTACTCGCTCGGCGTCGTGACGGGAGATGTCAGAGGTCGGCAGGTGGAGCTGGTGTGGAGAGAGGCGGACTCCACGCTCTGCCTGCGAGTCCCGACGCGCGGGATGATGATCATATTCCGCTGAAGAACGGCACTTCGCCAAGTATACCACTGTTGGCGACTTCGGGGGGGATCGAAACAAGAAAGGCAGGTTGACGAACTGCTACACGGGCGCGGCGGTCGTGTGCGTGCCGACGCTCTACGGCGAGGAGTGCCGCGCGGCGTGGCTTGCCTACGTGCGCGCGCTTGCGCCGAAGAATCCGGTGCGTGTCGATATGCTTCGCGGCGACGTGTACGAGGTCTCTTCTCGAAGCGAATCGAACGGCACTCTCACTTTCGCAGGGCTTCCTCTCGTCGACTATCCGCTCGTCCTCGCCGACCGTGGTGAAACGGAAAGAAAGATGCTCAAGTGAATTCCGGGTGTGATTTTCTGTGTTGCTTGCACACTTTCTGGAATATCCCCAGTTTTTGACCCATGAAGCGAGGCTTGAGCCTGATTTTATTGGGCGAGAAGCGTTTTCGGAAGTGAAATAAGCGGAAAGTCGGTTCCACTTGTCTGGTGTGGTATAATACCACGCGCCAAAAACCAACCAAGAGGAACCGACATGGGAAATGATAGCATAATTGCGTTCAAAACGCGAGAACAGCTTAGAAAATACCTGGGGATATTTTCTCCCCAGTTCGGGAACAGCCGCTGGAAGATGGAGTTTCTGGGGCAGATGCTCTTCGGCATACAGGCCTCGCGGGACACGCTGATGAGCGAGGTCGCCCGCTCCCTGCAGGAGGACATCCTCGCCAAGAAGACGCAGGAGAGGCTCGAGCGGCACCTGGCGACCGGGGGGATGGACGCGAAGATACACGGGAGCATCCTCTGCGACGCCGCGCCCGGGATCCACGACGACACGCTCGTAATCGTCGACCCCACCGACGTGCAGAAGGGATACGCCGAGAAGATGCCGTATCTCGCCAAGGTGTGGGACGGGAGCAGGGGCAGGGTCGGGGACAACCTCGGCTACACGCTCTGCATGGCGATCGCCTGCGAGAACGGGTGCCGCAAGATAGTGCCCCTCATGCTGCGGCTGTGGTCGTCCGTCCATCCCGAGTATGTCAGCGAGAACGACGAGGTGGAGCAGGTGATCGGGCAGATTGCCTCGACGACGAACGGGCGCGGCATCTTCGTGTACGACCGCGGAGGCGACGGGGACAACATGTTCAAGTTCTACATAGACCACGGATACGACTTCATCGTAAGGCTCGTCGGAGACCGCAATCTGCTCAACTGGGGCGGGAAGTCGGAGGGCTCGCAGGTCCTTGCGCGCGACCTGGCCGTATGCTGCACCATGAGATACGAGGACAGCGTCCTTTTCAAGTCGCACAACAAGGTCCACAACGTCCGCGTGAAGTTCGGCTCGATGCCCGTGCGCCTTCCGATAAGGCCGGAAGCGGACCTGCACCTCGTCGTGGTCGAGTGGCCCGGTTGCGAGAAGCCCATGATGCTCCTCACGACGCTCAGGGCGGCGCGCTCCCGCAAGGCGCTCTGGGAGGTCGTGCAGGGCTACATGACTAGATGGCGCGTGGAGGAGACGATACGCTTCATCAAGCAGTCGTACAGGCTCGAGCACATGAGGCACCTCGACTACCAGCGGCTGAAGAACATGTCCGCGCTCGTCGTCGCGGTCGCCTACTTCGCGGCGGCCTGGCTCGGCAGGAAGGTGAAGCTGGACGCGCTTGCCAAGCACGTCGCCAAGGTCTCGCGCAAGATGTTCGAGGTCCCGGAGTTCTTCTACTACGCGATAGCGGACGGGCTCAGATGGCTTTTCGTGCGTCATGGCAAATGGCGCGGCTTGAACTGCGCCTGCGAGAAGACGGGCGACCTGCAGATGGAATTCGAACTGCTTTCGGGATGATCCCGCGTCGGAAACTGCGAGAATCCTGGCTGCAAACCCTTCGAAGCGCGCAAAAAACGCGCGGGCCTCTCCAAGGGGTCGGTAGCGTTTTGCAAAGGTGGGGATATTCCAGAGATATTTTGGCATTGACGATAAATGCAAATTTATGGTATAATCACGCCATAAAAGGAGGATAAGGATGAAAAGTGAAAAGTGCTTTCTATGGACGTGATGAGCAAATTGCAGATTTGGAGCGACTTTGGAGCAAGCGGACTTCATCATACGGGCAATGGCGTTTCGTCCGAAATCCATTCTGAGGACTGATTTCGATGAAATGTTCCAAGATGTCATCACACGGCAGCCGACGATGTGCGCAAAGATAATCAGGATGCTTGTTGACGATTCGATGAGCGCGGCTGAAATCGCAAATGCCCTCGACATTGATCGAAACGGCAATGTCAACAAGGCATTGCAG
>JAZLCO010000113.1:0-3145 GCA_045614225.1 Eggerthellaceae bacterium
CATCTTGGCGCGCTCTTCGTCGGAAAGGGTGGGGAACTGCGGGTCGCAATCCTCAAGCACCTTGACAACCGCCTCGCTCACGAGCCAACGCGCGTACCACTTCTGGTCTGCGGGAATCACGTACCACGGTGCGTGCTTCGAGGAGGTGCCGCCGATGCATTTCTCGAACGCGTCCATGTACTCGGGCCAGAGCTCGCGTTCGGCGAGGTCGCTCGACGAGAACTTCCAGTTCTTCGCTGGCTCGTCGATGCGCGCCAAAAGCCGGTCGCGCTGCTCGTCGAGGCCCACGTGCAGGAAAATCTTGAGCAAGCGGTAGCCGTTCTCGTAGAGGAACTCCTCGAATTCGCGAATTTGGCGGTAGCGCGCTTCGAAGAACTCGTCATCGGAGCCTTCGAAGAACCGGTCGGGCATCGCGTAGGTCTCGCGTAGGTTCCTCACGCGCACGACCAGCACGTCCTCATAGTACGAGCGGTTGAAGATGGCGATGTTGCCGCGCTCCGGCAGGTTCCTGATGGCGCGCCACAGGTAGTCGTGGGCGAGCTCTTCCTTCGAAGGCGTCTTGAAGCTGTAGACCGAGCAACCCTGCGGGTTCACGCCGCTCATGACGTGCTTGATCGTGGAGTCCTTGCCGGCGGCGTCCATTGCCTGGAGCATGATGACCACGCCCTCGCGCCCGTCGGCGTAGAGCTTTTCCTGCAGTTCGGCCATGCGTGCCGTGTTTGCGGCGGTGAGCTCGGCATATTCCGGCTTGAGCTTCTTGCTCATTTCCGCCGAGGTGGGGTACTTGGAGAGGTCGAACTTTTTGGATCCATCGTAGCGGCAATCGTCGAGCTTCATAGCGTCCTCCTTGGTTGCGTGCTAATTACATATCTGTGGTGATAACGCGCTTGGAACCAGTTTAAAACAGAACGAGTTGCTCTGATGAGTCACTTTGACAGTCAAAGTGACTCATTGGTGAGGCCAGGTGCCGAGTCGCTTGTCGGCTAGTTGTTGCGCATGGGTTTCGAAGTGAGGTGCCAGCCGTCGCAGTATTGGCAACGGTAGGAATGCAAGCCACGTTTGCCGTGGGCTTCGCAGGCGCGTATGGCCTCCTGCGCTTCCGCGCGCGACGAGTAGCGGTTCTTTGATTCACAGGCTTTGTTGCGAAGCGCGGCCTCGCGCTGCACCGACGCGTTCTCGCGGCGTGCTTCCTCGCGCGTGAACAGGTCGTCCATGCCGCCGAGTTGCGACCTGAACGCTTCGACCTGCTTTGCTTTCGCTGACGGTTTTCTGCTTCCCATGGCGCGATTCTAGCATAGGTCGCAAAAGCTCGAATGTTTGGTCGGTTCCCATGGGCGGATGCAAATCATCTGGCTCTGAAGCGTGACGAACGGATAAACTGGAAACGAGCCAAAAAAGACGAGAAAACGAATCGTTGCAGACGAGAGGAGCAACCATGAAGGTTCTGATCATAAACGGCAGCCCGCGCAAAGAGAGCAACACGCAAATTGCGCTCGACGAGATGATCGGTGTGTTCGAACAAGAGGGCATCGAAGTCGAGTGCGTGTCCGTTGGCAAGGAAGTCGTGCGTGGATGCGTGGCGTGCGGCGGGTGCGCGAAGCTGGGGAAATGCGTTTACGACGATATCGTCAACGAGATCGCTCCCAAGTTCGAGCAGGCTGACGCCTTGGTCGTGGCAAGCCCCGTGTACTATGCATCGGCCAACGGAACGCTGGTGAGCCTGCTTGACCGCCTGTTCTTCAGCACGCCGTTCGACAAGACGATGAAAGTCGGTGCTGCAGTGTCATGCGCACGTCGCGGTGGCCTGACGGCGACATGGGACGAGCTGAACAAGTACTTTGGCATTTCGGGCATGCCCATTGCGACGGGGCAGTACTGGAACGGCATTCACGGCCGGCTTCCGGGCGAGGCGACGCAAGACGCAGAAGGCTTGCAGCAGATGCGCACGCTTGCGCGCAATATGGTGTTCCTCATGAAGGGCATCGCGCTTGCACGCGAACAGTACGGACTGCCCGAGCGCGAGCCCGGCCAAATGACGAGTTTCGTGCGATAGGGAAAGACCTTTCAGCAACATCGCAAGCCGAGCTTCGGTAACCGCATGAGCCGAGGCTCGGCTTCTTTGTTTTGCGTAGACCGAACTTGATCAGCTTAGGCAACGCTGGCCGGCGACATGCGCAGCCAGCAGACGATGCCGAGAACGATCACGGGGATGCCAGCGACCAACCCGAGCGGGCTCGGCCCGAGAATCGAGGCGCCCGCCGTGCAGAACACGACACCAATATTCGCGATGGCGTTGACGGCGCCGTGGGCAAGCGCACACGGCCAGACGCTGCTGGTCTTCACGCGCAGATAGCACATCATCGAACCAAGCGCGGTGCAAGCGATGATCATCGTGAGGATGCCCGCGATGGGGAACCCAACGTAGCCCATGCCGTAGTTGTGCCCCATGGCGATGGCCGGCGCATGCCACAGCCCCCAGATGATGCCAGATACCAGCACGGCGGCGCGTTGCGACATGCGCTCGCACAACGTGGGGAACAGCATGCCGCGCCAGCCGAGCTCCTCGCCGAACGCGGGAATCATGTTGATGAACGGTGCATACGTGAGCGAGGCAAATACTACTGCCAGAAGCACAATGCGGACATCGGGCATTTCCGCCGTGATCTCTTCGATTGGCACGCCGGCCGTCGCGGCGGTCGATTCCAGGAACGACATCATCGACGGGTCGAACAGCTGGGGGTTGATTGCGAAGAACAGCGCGATTCCCAAAAGCGTCAAGACCGCCGGTGCAAACCATGCGAGCAAGTAGAAACGCACGTTCTCTTTGATTCGGGGCTTGTAGGCCAGATCGATACGCTCTTCTGGCTTGCTTGCGAAATGTGCCGCCAACGCGCCGAGCGTTGGGAAGAACATGCTTATGGCAATCAGCGCAATCATGATTGTGGACGAGGCTTCGCCGTTCTCGAACGTTCCCAGCGCAAACCCTGCGGGAATCAGCAATCCCCATGTGAGGCTGAACGTTATGATGAGGTAGATGGCGAGTCGCTTCATGGTTCAGTTCCTTTGGTCACGAGTTCGAAAGGTGGGACACGGGTCCCTGGGGGGGGGGTGCCGGTTCCCAAAAAAAGAACAGCCCCCCCCCGCG
>JAZLCO010000114.1:0-33007 GCA_045614225.1 Eggerthellaceae bacterium
CACACAAGTCAGCATACCCGATGCGGCCTTCGCAATCATGAGTCTCGAAGCCCATGCACTCAGCGATTTCAAGGGCCGCTGTCAGAGCAGCACGCGGACCTGGCCCATACGGAGCTTCTGCCGCCGCTTCGTCCAACTCCTCAATGCTCGCAATGCGCACCAAGGTGTCGAGATCGGCAATCACATCTTCCCAATGGTTTTCTATATAGGTATCGATTGCATCTTGCAGCATTTCGCTCATCATCCGTCCTTCTCCAAACTCCGCAGGTCATGCGCCATGACGACGCTCGAGCGTTTCCTTTTCTTGTCAGTATACGAATTTTCCCCGTAAATGGTCGCATTCGGCTATAATCCTGTTTTGCGCCCGAGTGGCGGAATGGCAGACGCGGTGGTCTCAAAAACCTCTGTCCAAAAGACGTGTGAGTTCGAATCTCACCTCGGGCACCACTCAGCATGAAAAGACTCCCAGTAACGGGAGTCTTTCTTATTTGCTGCTAGGCAACAAAGCCGTAAATAGGATGAAAAACTACTGCAATTTTATTAAGATTTTCATGTGTTTCGTTTGGCTCTCACCAGCCAATAAACAACGAAGAGAGAGGGAAGAAAATGTTGAACAAGAAGGTTATCGCGCTCGTCGCAGCAGCGGCACTGGCAGCGTGCCTGGGCTTGGCGGGATGCGGTGGTTCTCAAGCAGCTTCGAGCAGTGCTGCAGCATCCAATGCGGCAGCTCCTGCAAGCACCGCAGCATCCGACACCGCGGCTTCTGCGAGCGCCGCAGCAGCTAGCGCTACGGCAGCCTCTTCGAACGCTGCACCAGCCAGCACCACAGCAGCTAGCCCCGCAGCAACCAACACTGCACAGGCCAGCCCTGCAGCAGCACCGGCCACGAACTCCTACATCGGCGATCAGGCGGCCCTGGATATCGCCCTTGCAGATGCCGGCTTCTCCGCAGCTGACGTCTTCGGGCTCGAAGTTGAGCTCGACCTCGATTCCGCAGTTGTGCACTACGATGTCAACTTCAAACAGGGCAACTTGGAGTATGACTATGACATCGACGCAACGACTGGCGCAATTATTCAGGCAAGATCGGAAATTGACGACTAGCGATGCGTCCAACCTCCGCAATCGCGAATTGGAAACAACGAAGGGCCTCCGTACTGGAGGCCCTTCGTTTTGCATCAAGCTGTTCTGCCGTTATTTGACTATATGAATCTTTCCAATGAGCGGAAGCTCGTTCATGTCTCCGTTGTATGCGCTGACAATGCCCATGATGAGCATGACAAACAGATAGAGGCCTAGGATCATGCCGATGAATATCATGCTCGTGAGTGCACTGATGACGAACCCAATGCACAGCACCACATTGTTGTTCAGGTGATGCGTGATGAACTCGTCGTCTTGATCGCGCACAACCAAGCAGATGATGAGGCCAATCAGTCCGGAAACGTAAAGCGTCATCATGAAAGCGCGCTTCGTGGCCGATTGAGGCGGCCAAACCTGGCGAGCAGCCTGTTGCGCCTGTTGCCACGCTTGACCCGGTTGTCCAGGCTGGCCCGTGTTCTGCCCATAGGCATCCTGCTCGTAAGACCGCTGGCTGCTGTAGTGTGCATTCGGCGAAGCGCCCTGCTGATAGAACGGCATCGTGTAGCCTGCCGGTTGAGCGCCTTGCGGCGGTTCCGGCGCTTGCGACGCCTGTGGCGCCTGCGCACCTGCGACTGCGGCACCCGCAGCACCCGCAGCCCCGACCGCCGCTGCAGTACCTGCTACACCAGCTCCAGCTGCTTGCGCTTGTTGCGCCGCTTGTGCTGCCTGCGCCTGTTGCGCTGCTTGCGCTTGCTGCGCGGCCTGCTCGCTTTGAGCTTTTGCTGCCGCTTCAGCCTCCGCATGCTCCGCAATGGGGCGGATGGTCTCCTCGTTCGCCTGAACCGCTGCCTCGAGGGATTCGACCATCTGCTCGTACTCGGGAGCAATCTCGCCCGCAGCGCTGCTTGCAGCCTCAGCGGTGTATACGTCGACTTCCTCCGTAACTTCCGCAGCGCCATCAGAGTCAATGTCGATGACTGCATCCTCTACGATTGTTTCAACAACATCGACGTCTTCTTCCGCTTCTCCGGAGCTGACAGCTACCTCGGTCTCGACAGCTTCTTCGGAGCTGACAACGACCTCAGTTTCAACGACTTGGTCAACTGTCTCTTCGATGGTCTGCTCGACCGTCTCCTCGACGGTTTCCACAACGGAAACAGCCGTTCCACAGTTCGTGCAAAACGCTGCGCCTTCGATGATTTCCTGACCGCAGTTCGTGCAAAGCATAGCGGCACCTCCTTAGAGAGCGAACTCTTTCTGACCATTGAAGACAGCCAGCGCATCAGCGACCGAGTAGTCAGCCAGCGTGACGGCGCTGATGGCACGCGTCAAGCGTACCGCTTCGTCGAGCGAGCGCTGATGGATGTTGCGCCCTGTGGCATTGCCGCAGGCACCGCCCACGTGAATCTGATCGTAGAGCTGCGTGAGGAACGTCTCAGCATCGACCGTTGAACCACCGGCACAAACCAAGCCAGTGCGACCCGAAGCCTTCGACGCGATGGCAAGCGCCTCTGCAGGCGTGCGCGTGTCGTCGCCTTCGGGTTTGGGCGGGTTGACCTTGACGAAGTCGGCACCGAGGCAGAGAGCCACGCCAGCAGCACCAGCGATGAGGTCTGGGTCTTTCTCGGCAAGGACGGCCTTGCCGCGCGGGTAGATCCACAGCACGACAAGCAAGCCTTCGGCGTGAGCCTCAGCGATGAGCTCGCCAGCTTCGGCCATCATCGTGGCCTCGTACTCGCTACCAAGGTAAATCGTGTAGCCAAGACCGACGATGTTCACACCCGAATCGCGCATGGCCAGCACGGCGTCCAAGCCATGCAGCAACGGCGAATAAGGATCCTCTTGAGAAGTCTTGACCAAGTTGGTCTTCGAGTTCATTTTGACCAGGTAGTTGATGTTTGGATAGTCGGCCGCATAGCGGGCGATGAGGCCGCGCTGCCCTGCCATAACTCCGCAGACACCCTGATCGGCGATCCTGAACAGATGCTCAGGCTCGCAGTCGGCAAGGTCGATGTCCTCGCCGTCATCGAAGAAGTCCTTGTTCATATGTTCGATTTTTTGATCGCAAGCAAACAACATGAGGCGGCCGGTCTCGCGGGTGGCCTTCATGTAGTTGTCGATGTACACCTCGCGCATCTCTGGCGAGACGTCAACGGGCACCTTCACCTGATCGCGTGTAATGCTGGGCATTTTATCCTCCTTGATTGGATTTTTACCGACTCTATTGTAGCGTTTTTCACATATCCAGTTGGTCGACATTAGAGACTGGAGAACAAGGCATTAAACCGCAGGTCACATCGCAGAACGCAGCTAGCTCACTGGCCACTGGAACAACAAAACCCGATTAAAACCACTCGCGTTTCGATTTCACGTAGATCTCGTCGAATTCGGTTTGCGATTTCGTGAGATATATCACGCCTTCGATGATTGCGATGACCCAGATGACGGCTGCAGCCAAACCTATCGTGAAAATACTTCCGACGATGCTGACGGTCAGCATGATGAATGCCGTCTGGTTGTAGCCAAGGTAGAACTTGTGCATTCCGAAAACGCCGAGGAAAATGGCCAAAAGCCCTGCGGCAATATGATCCTTGCGATACTCAGCTTGGAGGGCCAAATCCCGACGAGCGTTGACGTCAGGATCACCGTAGCTCGGCGGTTGGTACTCCGGGCTGCCATATGTGCCACGCCAGTATTGCTCCTCGCTCATGATTGCTCCCCTTTTCCGAGGGCGTCCATGATGCGGTCGCGGAAGATGATGCCCACAGCGGCAACGATCGCAACGATGGCAACGACGACGATAGGGCCGACAATGTCGCCTTCAGCAAGGCCGTAAGCGGTATACGTTGATGCGAGCACGCCTGGAATGCGAGCCACGTTCGACAGGATGACAAATCGCTTGAGGTCCATGTCGGTCAGCGGAACCAAATACGTGAACACATCCTTGGGCATGCCGGGGATGAGGAACAGTATGAACACGATAATGTCGAGCTTGCCCGATTTTTCGAAGGTTCGAAACTTCTCGAGATGCTCGGTCGACACCATGTTCTGCACGAACGGCGCTCCGAGTTTATGCACGAGCTGGTAGATAAGCGCGCTCGAGCATACGCAGCCAACGAGAATGATCAGCGCGCCAAGCCACGGCCCGTACATGAGACCAGCTGCGAGTTGTACGACTTCGCCTGGGATGATCGCAACGACAATTTGCAGGAATTGCATACCCAGCAACACGAATACGCCAGCTGGACCCGCTTCCTGAAGACGCTCGACCATTCGCTCCGGTCCGCCCTCTGTGAACAGGTCGGTAATATACGGCCACGCGATGACCACGATGACGCAAACCAGCGCAAAGAACGCGATGAGCCCGCCGAATTTGAAGATGTCGCCTGCCTCCATCGTATGGCCGGCGACAGTTCTCTCTTCGTGCGCTTTCTCGCGTATCGTTTCTCGTTTTGTCTGCTCTTCAGGGCTCAATCTAATCGTCCTCGCGCGATGCTTTGTCGAACTCTTCCTTGAACGCCGAGAACATTCCCTTGGTGCGTCCGAGCTGGCGACCCACCACGAACGCTCCTTCGTTCACGGCTTCGCCAGTTTTCTCGGCCACCTTCTTGGCAACAGGCTTGGCCTGCTCGACTTTCTCGTCGACCGCAACCTTGGCCTTGGCAGCGCCCTTCTTGGCCTTGTCCGTAACAACGGCGGTCGCCTTCCCGGCAGCCGCCGCCGCACCGCCTTCGATGGGCAACTCGAGCGTACGGTCTGCTACGAGGATAGCTCCTGTTTCGGTCGCTTCATCCGGGTCTTCGCCGTTGTACTCCCCCATGGGAGCAAGCGCGATACCCTGACCGCGTCTGAAGCCTTTGATGTAACTGGCAGGAATGATTCGCTTGCCGAGCAGCGCATCGTTTGCGGCACCGTTTTCGGTGGAAACGCGCACAATAGCGCCTGACTCGCGATCGAACGTCACCACGTCGATGTAACCGATGAAATCGCCCGACGCGGTCATGACGGGCATGCCGACCCATATGACGCATTTGTCCCAATCGAGATCGAGCGCCTTACGGGCGCCTTTGTCGGTTGCAGTTGTATCGTCATGCACGACTATTCGATTGTCATCATCGATATCAAAGCCGTCGATGGCCACAAACAGGTCTTTCCGATGAAACATGAGCGCAGCATCGGGACGCTTGACCGTGAACCCGACGACCCGCTTCTCAGAAGGATGGAATACAAATCGGCGCACCTTGCCGATTTTCTTTCCCTTGGAGGAAACAACCTTTCGGCCAAAGAGACTCTTGGTTGTCAGTTGCGATGCCATGAATCGTCCTCGTCAAACCATGCAGAAGCGCCCGATGCACAAAGCGGTCGGGCGCATCGAGTGCTATCGCTTGAGTTGGCTGAAACGCCAGAGCTTACTCGGCGACGGCTTCCTTGACTTCTTCGGCAGCCGCCTTGGTTGCTTCAGCATTCGCGGCAACCTGAGCAGCGATGCGCTGGCGAGCAGCCTCGATCTTCTCGCGCAGCTCGTCATCAGCAACGCTCGCGGCTGGAGCGGCGGGAGCAGCAACGCCCTTGGTGAGGCTTGCAGCCTTTTCCTGAGCCGACTTGATGGCGTCCTGAGCCGACGCGGGGAAGCCAGCACCGAAATCCTTGGCTTCATCAGTAACGGCATTTGCCTTCTCGGCAACCAGCGCACGTGTCTGCTCGCCAGTTTGCGGAGCCAGCAGAAGGGCTGCAATGACGCCAAGAGCGGCACCAGTAACGAAGCTCGAAATCCTACCCATGTTTGCCTCCTAGCAACGTAAATCACGTATGTCTGATTATACGCATGCTTCGCCAATTGCCAAAATGTTAAATGGCAATAATTCATGAGCGTTTTACGATTCGTTGCTAAGGCGTAAGCTTCCGAGTGGTGTTGATAAACAACACGGTGCCCCCTGGAAAGGCCGCGCCACTTTCAAGCAATGGCGCACCCTTTCCAAGAGGCACTGTTACACTTCGCCGATCGATGGTCTTTAGACGTATTTCGAGACGAGTTCGTCGAGAACCTGGGACAGCGTCAAACCAGCAGCCTCGATTGCTGCAGGGAACAGCGAGTGGCTCGTCATGCCGGGAACGATGTCGACCTCGAAGCAACGGGCGCAGCCGCCATCCCAAATCATGTCGATACGACCCAGGTCGACGACGCTGTATGCGCGATAGACCTCGAGAGCGGCGCGTTCGATTTCAGCGCGGATTGCCTGGGCTTCCTCGTCGTTGCTCCACAGCGACCCCAGTCGCACCGGGCAGTAGAAGTCAACAAGCTCGTAATTCAAACGCGCTTCAGTGTCAAAGAAGCCACGACGTGGCACGATCTCGACCGGCGGTAATGCATACGCATCCCAACCCGTGCCCAAGATCGACACGGAAAGCTCGACGCCTTCGATCCACTGCTCGATGTTGACAGCATCGTCGTATGACAGCGCGTCAAGGATTGCCTCGCCCAGGTCGTCCTGGCATTCAACGCGGTGGATGCCGAGCGCCGAACCACCGTGTGCCGGCTTCACGCAGACGGGATAGCCACCCGGGATGCGCTCCTCGATGAGATCGAGAGCCGACGCAGCACCCATGGTCGTGAACGCATCACGGGCGATGTAGACGCCCGGAGGCCAAGAAGCCACGCCATCGACCTCACCGGAAACCTGGCGATATTTGATGAGCGACGAATGCAATGCGTCCTTGTTCCACGAACGATGGCACACGCTGGCCGGCGAGCCAATGAATGGAATATCGAGGAACTCGAGCAAGCTTTGAATCGTGCCGTCTTCGCCGTGTTTACCATGCAATGCGTTGTAAACAACGTCAGGCCGTTCGCTGCGCAGCGTGGGAACGAGCGCTTCAGTCGTGTCGAGCGGAACTGGGCGATGGCCCGCCTCTTCTAGAGCGGCGCAGATGTTCTTGCCGCTAATCAGCGAAAACTCGCGTTCAAACGAGGTTCCGCCCATGAGTACTGCTACTTTTGCCATAAAGTCTTTCCTATTCCTTGATAGCACCCGCGGCAATGAAGGCACGGTACAGCTCGAGCCGGTCCTCGATCACCTCGGAAAGTCTGCGAATGGCTTCTTCGATGTTTTCCGGCGACTCGTAACTGAAGTTCAAGCGCATGCTGTTGCGGCCGCGCTTGCCATCTGGGAAGAACGAATCGCCCGGTGCGTAGATGACGCCATGGTCGAGTGCTTCAGCAAGCATCGAATTGGCATCGACATATTGCGGAAGCGTGACCCATACGAAGAAGCCGCCCTCGGGGCGTGTCCACACGGCCTCAGGCGGGAAGTATTCGTCAAGCGCATCGAGCATGGCACGACGACGCTTGTCGTACGTTTTGATGAACTTCTGGAGCGTATGCTGCCAGGGAGTCTGCGTGAAGTAGGCTGCGGCCATCTTCTGGTCGAACATGCTGCCGCACAAGTCGGTGCCCTGCTTGGCCAGGTTGATCTTCCCCTTCACGCCCGCTGGCGCCATGATCCAACCAACGCGCAGACCAGCTGAGAACATCTTCGAGATGGTGCCCAGATAGATCACGCTGTCGTCAAGCGCACGCATCGGCAGGCAATGCCCGCCTTCGTAACGCAGGCGGCCGTACGGGTCGTCCTCGACAACGACGAAGTCGTATTCATGCGAAAGCTCGAGCAAGCGCTTGCGACGCTCGGGCGACATGGTCACGCCACCGGGATTCTGAAAATTCGGAATGGTGTAGAGGAACTTCAGCCGCGGGTTGTCCTTGCCAATGCGCTTGAGCTCTTCCTCGAGCAAGTCCGTGCACATGCCCTGGTCGTCGAAGGGAACCGTGCGGATGTCAGGCTCGTAAGCCGAGAAAGCCTGCAACGCACCGAGGTACGTGGGACCCTCGGTGATGATGATGTCGCCGGGGTCGCAGAACGTCTTCGCAATGAGATCGAGCGCCTCTTGAGCACCCGTCGTGATGATGACGTTCTCGGGCTTGTGCCTGATGCCGAGGTCGCGAACGAGGTCGCAGAACACTTGCGCCGTTTCGAACAAGCCGTCCGTGCCACCGTATTGGAGCGTAACAGCTTGATTGTCGATTGCCGCTTTGGCGGCCTTGCGCACGGCGCTCTTGGGCAAAAGCGATACGTCGGGCATGCCACCTGCAAGCGAGATGACATCATCACGCTGCGCAGCGGCGAACAGCAGCCTGACTGCTGAGGGGCGCATCTTGGTTATGCGCCGGGCAACCTTGTCGGTCGCCGATTCGAATTTGATGTGTGCGTCTTTCATGACAAGCAGGTTAACACAGCCGTGTTAAGGAATTCGACCGCTTTGTTAAATGCACGAAGAGCTTGCAAATCATCGCGGAAGCTGGCTTCGACACGCGCTTTTCCAGCCTCTTCGTCGATCCATTCGCTCGTCCCCACGAACGTCTCGGCACGCGGAGTGTCCGTCTCATGGGCCTGTATGTCGACGACCAGATGTTCGAGCATATGCGGTATCGACGTCTTCTCGATGACCGATCCGAATGCGGTGCCCACATCGTTTACGCATGCATGGAGCGGCAGATCGGGATACTGGTTCGTCACGAATGCAGCCAGTTTCGGCGAGGTCATACGAAATGCGGGATTCGGAATCTCGATGTCGCAGACGATTCGCCCGGTCCTCACGACGATAGTCTTCACTTGAATCGGCTTTTCTTCCATTTAAGCAGCCTCCTCCTCGTTGGTGGACTCTTCCGTTGTTGTCTCGAAGGTGCCTGCGTCAGAGACTTCATCAGCCCCGTAGTCACCTTCTATCATGGATTCTTCTCCAGCGCCTTGCTGGTCGGCAGCCAAATCGCCTTCGGCTTGTTCCGCTACTGCATTCTCTTCGGTTGGCTGTGCAGCCTCAGAAGCTGCTGCAGAACTAGCAGATTGGCTTTCACCCGATTGCTGTTCATACAGGCCGTCAGCAGGTTGGTTCGTTACAAGCACCTCGGGGGTACGGCTGAAGGCGATAATGCCCTCACCTTGCGGCATCTCGACAACGCCGCCGCCTGCTGCAGTCGAGAAATCGAGGAATGCGCGAATCAGGTCGTCAACCGTCGTACCTGCGGCGGTGTAGCCATCGCCGTCGGTTATGACCAGATGCTTCCTGTCGTCGCTGAACCAATAGCGCCCTTGGCCTTTCATCGGGCCGAACGTATATGAAATCGTCTTCTCACGAGGGTTGATCTCGTAGTTGTACGAAACCTCTTCGTTGAAGCGGATGCTTTCGGCGTCAATCGTGATGGGGACATCCGTGCCCATCACGTACCAAGTGCCCTGCAAATCGGCGTGATCGTCGTAGCGTCCCCAGCGATTGAACGCGAACAGCGCAACGGCGATTACCGCGACAACCAGGACCGCAGCGATAACGACGGTCTTCGGACGAACATGCGATGCGGCTTCTCGAGCGCCCACCGCCACCCGACGCTTTGGACGTCCTTCGCCCTGGTCGTTGATTTGGCGCTCGTCTTCCCCATCATGCTCTTCGCCACGACTCGGCTCGGCGTTCGGCGCAACTTGAGCATCGTCCCCTGGGGAAGATGGGCCGACACTCGCCTCGCGACTCGTGCGTTGTCCCATGGGGAAATCGTCCGTCAACCGATGCGGGCGTTTTTCCACAGGCGAATCGGTTTCGTCGGAAGGCGTGTCAGAAGAAGCGTCGGGATGAGCGACGTCAGCCTGATCGTCTTGCGTGTGAGACTCGGCACCTTTTATTACCGTGAAACGGGGCCTAGTGGTCTCCGCAGATTCTTCGCCAACAACAGCGGAGCGATCTCCCACGATATCGTCAGTCAGAGGCTCGCTCTTCGCCGTCCTCTCAATTCGGGATTCGGCCGCAATGCGCGTGCTCTCCCTCGTAGACTCGCGAACCTCGCGCCTGGAAGGCATCTTGGCAGGCTTCGAGCGCGACGAATCGCCGACGCGCCTCTTGTGCACGTCGCTCGACTTGTATACGCGCCTCGTCGGCTGGTTATCCTTGTCGTCCCGTTTTGCCATAGTCCGTTTCTGCTGCGTTTATCGGAGCAACCAAAAGGGACAGTCCCTTTTGGTTAGTTCTCAGGCTCGATGACCGTCATGCCACCCATGTAGGGCACCAGCACGTCGGGCACCTTGACGGAGCCGTCGGCCTGCTGGTAGTTCTCGATGATGGCGGCCATCGTGCGGCCGACCGCCAGACCCGAGCCGTTCAGGGTGTGCACGAGGCGCGTACCCTTGAAGTTCTCGGGATCCTTGTAGCGAATGCCCATGCGACGCGCTTGGAAGTCGGTGCAGTTCGAGCAGCTCGAAATCTCCTTGTAGCCGTTGTAGCACGGCAGCCAGACCTCGAGATCGTAGGTCTTCGTGGCCGAGAAGCCCAAATCGCCCGTGCACAAGCTGATCACACGGTACGGCAGGCCCAGCAGCTGCAAGATGTTCTCGGCATCTGCAACCATGGCCTCCAGCTCGTCGAACGACTTCTCAGGCTCGCACACCTTCACCATCTCGACCTTGTCGAACTGGTGCACACGGATGAGCCCGCGCGTGTCGCGGCCTGCCGACCCCGCTTCCTCGCGGAAGCAAGGCGTGAATGCGCAGTAATGTTTGGGCAGTTCGTCGACGCCAAGAGTCTCGCCGGCATGCAGGTTGGTCAGCTGCACCTCAGCCGTCGGAATGAGGTAGAGGTTGTCACCTTCGCGCGCAGATTCGCCGTCCATGTTGGTCGCGAACGTCTTGAACATGTCATTTTCGAATTTCGGAAGTTGACCGGTGCCCGTCATGGTGCGAGCGTTTGCCATTACCGGCAGCCACCATTCTTTATAACCGCGCGAGATATGTGTGTCAGCCATGAAGTTGATGAGCGAACGCTCGAGGCGCGCGCCAGCACCACCCAGCACGATGAAGCGGCTGGCTGCAAGCTTCGTGCCGCGCTCGAAGTCGATGATGCCCAGCTCAGGGCCGAGATCCCAATGTGCCTTGGGTTCAAAATCCCACTCGCGGGGCGTGCCCCAGCGACGCACTTCCGGGTTGTCGTCCTCGTCATCGCCCACCGGAGTGGTGTCGGAAGGCATGTTGGGCGTATGGAGCAGCAGGTCCTGCAGCTTCGCGTCGATTTCCTCACGTTCGTCGCTTGCACCGACGAGCTCGTCTTTGATCTCGGCCACGCGCGCCTTCGCAGCGTCGGCTTCGTCACGCTTGCCGTCCTTCATGAGCACGCCGATTTGCTTCGACAGCGTGTTGCGCTCGGCCTGGAGCGCCTCTTCCTTCATGATGGCAGCGCGACGTGCCTCGTCGAGCTGCGCGAACTTCTCGCCATCCCAATCGGCGTGGCGGTTGCGCATCGCTTCGGCAACTGCTTCCTGATTATCGCGGACGAACTTTATATCAAGCATGGTTGTAGCTCCTTCGTTTTTTGCCTAAGTAATTAGTATATCCAAGTCGAAAGCACTGTTCGCTCGACTCATTAAAAACACGTGTGAGTCATTGGGCCAGTTCCAATGACTCACACGTGCTAGTATTACGGATGCAGAAAACAAAGCGGCTTAAGCGTTAGGCAGACGATATGGATTTCGGATCGATATACCATTTCCTTTTCGAAACATACGTTGGAATCGGCGTATTGATCGGCGTGTCCCTGGTCGTCTGCATCATCATCGCCGCGCTGCTCGAGCTGCGCACCCGCAAGACTTACGTGGACCGCGGCCCACGCGAAGATGACGAAGACGAGTGGTCGTTCTTCGACGACGAGGACGAATAACCAGAAGAGGCTACCCTCTCTGGTCATTCTGACTGGTATCGCGCATTTCGAACGATTCCTATTGGTAAAAGAAATATCCACGACGTGCATACGGCGCTATACTCCTCTATTAAACGCTAACGCAGAGGAAAGTGACTAACAATGACCGTGAAGCAACACCCGCATACCCCCACGCTCTACAAGCGCGACCTCGACTACATCCCACGCATCGCCGCAGTACACGATTTGTGCGGTTATGGAAAGTGCTCGCTTGGCATTGCCATCCCAGTGCTTTCGGCAGCAGGTGCCGATGTGTGTCCCGTGCCCACAGGTTTGTTCAGCTCCCATACTGCTTTCCCGGGTTGGTACATGCACGATACGACCGAAATCCTGCCCGACTACTTGGCCGCATGGAAAGGCATCAACGTCGAGATCGACGCAGTGTACTCGGGCTTCCTTGGCGCTCCCGAGCAAGTCGACATCATTCGCGACATCTATGCGACCTACCCGCAAGCACTGCGCGTGGTCGACCCGGTCATGGCAGATCACGGCCAGGTCTACCCCACCTATACACCTGAGCTCTGCCAGGCCATGGCTGAACTGGCGGGCGACGCGGACATTCTCACACCCAACCTCACTGAAGCCGCCATCATTCTCGGGCGCGAGTGGACCGGTACCGACATCACTGATGACCAGGCGAAGGAAATCATCGACGCCCTCATCGCCAAAGGTGCGAAGAACGTCGTGCTGAAAGGCATCCAGCGTGAAGGCGAAACCGAAATCCGCAATTTCGTAGGCGGCGTCGACTGCGACGTCTTCGAGGTGCACAACGAGTTCATCCCCTACATGCTGCATGGAACGGGCGACTTGTATTGCTCGTGCTTGCTGGCCAGCGTCATTGCCGGCAAGTCGCTGTTCGAAGCCGCTTGGTTTGCCGGCTCGCTCACGCGCGATGCCATCGAGGTGTCAACGAAGCAGCCGCACTTCCAGGAACGCGGTGTCTCGTTCGAGCTTCTTCTGGGGAAAGTAGCTGCGCTGCTCAGATCGTAGAAACGTGTTGATCTGACACAATCACGTCGGCCAAGGGGAGAGCGTAGCGAGGTAAGCCCGAGGAGCCGAGAAATCCATTCGCCCGCCTGTTTTTGGCGGGCGAATTAGTTCGAGGCGACGAAGCGTCGAGCCAAGCTCTCCTCTTGGCCGACGGGATTGCGCATCACACCAAAACTGCAAGCAAGACGACGAACCCTACCACGAGCGGCACGATCGTCTGCGGAGTCAGGCCAAAAGCGACCACAAGCGCCAGGCCCATAAGCGCAACTGCGAGCACGAGACCAACAATCTCCATCCAGCGTTTCCTCTGCATTGAGAGGAACGACTGCGCAAAAGCCGCCACAAGCGAAATGCCGATGGTCAGCCAAGTCGATGTCTTGGTCACCAAGCTGCCGAACAGCGCCGATGCGTTCACGTCGCCCATGAGCCAATAGGTCATCGCATCCCAACCGAGCAACGACTGGGAACCGAGCGATCCGAGCGCAAGGGCAACTACTGCGGCAAATGCCGTCGTGGCAACTGCTTGCACGGGAGGCAAGGCAACTCCAGCTAGCAATGGCACGATGGGAGCACCGCCCACAGCACCGAGAAGCGGAGCCGCAAGGGCCACGTTGGACGCTCCTGCGCTATCTCGGGCTATGAAAAACCACCAGAGTGCAAGAGCGAGGAGCAAGACGATGGCGGGAACGATGGCGTTGTGCATGAGCATTGCGATTGCAAGCAAGATAAACGAGATGAGCGCTCCGAGATGATGGCGTACAACGGCCAATGCTGCGGCAGCAATCGCAATTGCAGCGACCACGGCGAACTGTCCTGGCCCAAACGCCTCGAGAGGTGTGTAATTTGCTGCAGCCAACAAAGCGATGCCACCGCTCGCCACAGCAGCGAACGCTCGCGATAAAAAGCCGCGAGCAGGTGCACTCACCCTATCGCGCAGCGGTTTCCGGGCGGGACGCGCAGGTTTTGGAGCAGCTTGGGAAGGAGGTTCTTCTTCGATGTCGTCGATATCATCTTCATCGGGATAGTCGAGCGGCATTGCGTTTTGAGCGTTTGCCGGCTCGGAGGTCGCAGACGGTGCTTTGTCGCGATCGAACAGCGATTTGAAAAACCCAAGTGCCCCTGCTGATGCCGTTGCGGCCTCAAGCTCGAGCGAAGCATCATCGTGCGCATCATCGGTCTCGTCCGACAATCCGAGAGCATCTTCGACAATAGCTGCGAGCTGGTCCTTTCCCACAGCCGAATCGCCCAGGAATTTGTCCGCCTCCTCTGCGAAATCGGCCACACTCGCGTAACGTTCATCGCGATCGGGGTCGAGCGCGTAGAACATGACATCGTCGATTTGCTCGTCGATGTTTTCCCAACACAGCGACGGCAAGACAAGTTCGGCATCCTCGATTGCCGCTTCGGCTTCGTCAAGGGTTTTCACCAGGAACGGATTCTCGCCCGTCAACATCTCGTAGGTCACCGCAGCAAGCGACCATTCGTCCGTTCGTGCGTCGAGGTGCTCGCGGCGCATTTGCTCGAGCGGCATGTACCCAATTGTGCCACCACCCGTCGTGCCCGCTCCCGACGCATCGGCCAGCGTCGCCAGACCGAAGTCGGTCACTTTCACCTCGCCCTTTGCATTGACCATGATGTTGTCGGGCTTGATGTCCAAGTGCAAGACGCCGCCTTCATGCGCTGTCGTCAAAGCGCCGGCTACCGCGTCGAACACGGCGGCAATCACATCGAGCGTCAGCCAATCGGCGTATTCGCGCATGATCTTTGTGAGCGTGATACCTTCGACGTATTCCATGATCAGGTACGCAGTTTGGCCGCGCACCTCGAAATCGAACACTGTGACGATGCGCGGGTCTGAAAGCATCGCGGCGGTTCGCGCCTCATCGAGACCAGGCAGATGTGCAAGCGCATGGAAAGCCTCAGGTTCGAAGTCCTGATCGAAATCGTCCGATTCTGCGTGACTATCCTCTTCGAGGAACTCGCTCCACGGCTGAATGCCATGCCAGCGGTCAGCCGTCGAGGCATCGACCCTAATCGCCCCTCCAGCGCCCGTTTGGTTTTGCCCTGCTTGAGCTACAGCCTGAGCACCTGGCAAAGCCGCCCGGTAGGCATCTTGCTCGGTCAGCTGAATCGTCTTGATAGCAACTTTGCGCTGAATGCGTGGATCCCAGGCGATTTGAACCGTGCCGAAACCGCCCGTACCAGCTGTGCCGATCGGCTCGTAACGGTCGAGTATGAGTTTGGCGTATGCCATAGCACCTTCCACGCTGCAATTTCGATTCGTTTTGGAAGCGCTTTCTATGCGAGCTAATCATACAGCAAGCAAAGTCGACTTCGGAAGCGATTGGCGTAGTTGCCTTGGGAAAGCGAAGGTGAAATCATCTTTTTCCCAACAAAGATAAACATCGATGAAATCTGTTAACAACGCACGCCACGAAACGTGGCAAGATGTACTAGAACAAGTTTTGCATTGAAAAAAGAAGGGGAGCCGATGGCTCAGGCGAAAGGTCGTTACGTACCGGCGCTCGATGGACTGAGAGCGCTGGCCGTTCTTGTCGTAATCGCATATCACATGCACCTCGGATGGGCGCCGGGCGGCCTTCTCGGCGTCACGATGTTCTTCGTGTTGTCCGGCTATCTGATCACCGGCCTGCTTCTCAAGGAATACGACGACAGCGGCACGATCAGCTTGGCAAACTTCTGGCTGCGCCGTGTGCGCCGCATCATTCCCGCCGTTGTGTTCGCCGTGCTCGGCACAGCACTGCTCTGCACGATCTTCAACCATGCACTGCTCACGAAGATGCGGCCAGATGTCCTGCCGACGCTGTTCTTCTTCAACAACTGGTGGCAAATCTTCCACAATGTCTCGTATTTCGAGGCGCTGGGGTCGCCTTCCCCGCTGACGCATTACTGGTCGCTCTCAATTGAAGAACAGTTCTACCTGATCTGGCCGGTCGCCTTGCTCATCTGCATGAAAGCGGGCGTCAAGCGCACGACGATGCAGAAAGGCATCATCGTGCTCATCGTGTTGTCGGCTCTCGAGATGATCTTGCTGTTCGACCCGCATGCCGATCCGTCGCGCGTCTACTACGGCACCGACACCCGTGCGTTCTCGTTGCTCATCGGCGCTCTCCTGGCGTTCATCTGGCCTCATCAGAAGTTGACTGTTCGTGCAGGGAACCGCATGACGCCAACGGGACGGCTCATCTTCAACATCGTCGGCGTGCTTGCAGTTGCGGGACTGCTCGTCATGGTCGTCGTCACCAACGGGTTCGAGCCGTTCATCTATCGTGGCGGCTTGCTGTTGTGCTCGCTTCTGACCGCCATCGCCATCGCCGTGCTCGTACACCCCATCAGCTGGATATCGAAGGTGTTCGAATTGCCTCCGTTCGTATGGATTGGCAAATGGAGCTACTCGATGTACCTTTGGCACTTCCCCATCATCCTGTTGCTCACCCCGACCAACATGCAAGGTGGAACCCCTTGGTGGCTCTGCTTGATCGAGCTTGCGCTCGTCATCGGCATTTCGGCATTCTCGTACTTCTTCGTCGAGAACCCGATTCGCCATGGAGCCATAGGCAATTTCGTCTATGACCTGCGCGATGGCCAGTTCACTATCCCCCAATGGATTGGAAGCCATCTTGTGCTGGTCGTGCCAGTCGTCCTGTTCATCGTCGTCTCCCTCGGTGGCCTGGCCTTGGTGCCTGATACCTCGGGTGTCGAAGGCGCGGGCTCCATGAAAGTCACCCCTGTGACGAAAACCGTGCAAGCTGCGCAGCAAGCCCGCGTGAAGGCCGAAGCCAAGATTGAAGCGCGCAAACCTGACATCTTGGTCATCGGCGATTCGGTACCGATGGGCATGCCGGCTTACGGGGTGTTCGACGACGTGTTCCCGGGCGGTTACTGCGATACCGCAGTCGGTCGGCAGTTCTACGACGGAGCTGCTATCTATGCTGAATATCGAGACCTCGAGCTCGTCGGCAACGTCGTCGTCATCGCGTTGGGCACAAACGGATATGCAACCGACGAAGACGCCGAAGCGCTCATGAAGGAAATCGGAGACGAGCAACGCGTCTGGTTCGTCAATACGCGAAGCCCCGAGGAGTACGTCGACTCGTCGAACGCAGTCATTCAACGCGTCTGCGACAACCATGCAAATGCACAGCTGATCGATTGGTATTCGATCAGCGCCGACCATCCCGATTACTTCGATGGCGACGGAACGCATCTCACGGGCGAGTCGGCAGCCACCTACGCATGGATGATTTACGATGCCGTGAAGGACTACCTGCCTGACCGCACCGATGAAGAGCGCGAGGCAGCTGCAGAGGGTGCCGCAGAAGCGGCAGCGGCAAGCGGTCTTTCCGAAGAGGGCTGACAGAATCGCTAAAAAAATTCCGGCAATTTCGCCTTTCCGCTCGTGTTATAGGATGGAAGGCGAAAGGAGTTGGCCCTGAAAGCGACATACGACATCACCGGAGTATTCCGACGGCACGTGAAGAGCGTGTACCGGCTGTGCTACTCGTACCTAGGATCGGCAGCAGACGCGGAAGACGCGACGCAGGCAACCTTCATGAAGCTCGTCGACAAGCCACGCACATTCAAGGACCATGAACACGAGAAAGCATGGTTGCTGGCCTGCGCGGCAAATGTCTGCAAAGACGAACTCAAAAGCGCACGCCGCAAACGTGCTGGAGATATGCCAGCCGATATTGTTGACCCGCAATCCCATGCGGAATCGAGCAACGTGCTCGATGCGGTCCTCGCATTGCCCGAACAATACAAAGACTGTGTCTACCTGCACTACTACGAAGGTTATAAGACCGACGAAATCGCTTCGATGACCAACACCCCGCCTTCCACGATTCGCAACCGACTCAGCGAAGCGCGCAAGCTTTTGAAAGCGTCGCTGGATGGGTGAGTCCGCCAACTGGAACCGAGGACGGATTCACGAGATTGGAGAGCATGTCATGGAAGACAGGATCCGAAATGCATACGAGGAAATGACCCCCACACCCGAGCAAGAGGACCGCATGCTTGCCGCCTTGCTCGAGGCCCAGAATGCAAAAACCGCGGAAGCCGCCGAAAATGGCGAAAACGCTGAAACCGTCGGAGAAATCGAGCCGGCAAGAAAGCGCACCGGATTCAGTGCCTGGAAAGTGGTTGCCCCGATCGCAGCTTGCTTGGTCGTCGGCGCCATAGTCATAGGAGCAGGGGCTTTGGGCAACGGCGCAGCCCCTTCCGTCGACCAGCCGAAGGACACGCAGACGACCGCTTCGGCCCAACGAAGCGAAGATGCAAATCAGGCACCGCAGATGATGGCAACCGAAGCCGAAACAGGGATGGTTGCAGATTCAAGCGTTTTCGTAGAGCCAAGCATTGATATTACCCCGATCGATGGCGATCCGTTCAACACCGAAGAATACGCAGCAATTGACGAAAACGGTTTCATCGCGACGCGCACTCAGCCGCTCTCGACGGTGTCAGCTGACGTGGATACTGCGTCATATGCAAATGTCCGCCGCATGATCGCCGACGGTTACGGACTCGACGAAATACCGAGCGGCGCCGTACGCATCGAGGAAATGCTCAACTACTTCACCTACGACTACGCGAAACCGACCGACGGAAACCTCTTCAACATGCAGGCAGAGATCGCGCAATGTCCATGGAACCCCAACACGCAGCTGCTCATGCTCGGTTTCGCCACGCCTTACGAAACCGGCGCTGCAGACAATGGCGCCAACCTCGTATTCCTCATCGACGTGTCAGGTTCGATGGGTAGTGAAGACAAACTTGACCTGCTGCAAGACTCGTTCACAACGCTGCTCGAGCACCTCGACGCTAACGACCGCATCTCGATTGTCACCTATTCGGGCAACGAGGAAATCGTTTTGGAAGGTGCAGCGGGAGACGATGCAGCCACCATCTTGAAGGCTATCTACAAGCTGCAAGCTCATGGCTCGACCAATGGCGAGGCGGGACTGCGCATGGCCTACGACGTGGCTGAGCGCAATTTCATCGAAGGCGGCGTGAACCGTATCATCATGGCATCGGACGGCGACTTGAACGTCGGCATGACCAGCACGTCCGACCTGTACGATTTCGTCGATCAGAAGCGCGAAACAGGCGTGTACCTGAGCGTGCTGGGGTTCGGCTCCGGCAACTACAAGGACACCAAGATGGAGACACTCGCCGATCACGGCAACGGCTCGTACCACTACATCGACTGCATCGACGAAGCCGAACGCGTGCTGTCCGAGAAACTCATGGCCAACCTTGTACCGTTCGCTGACGACGTGAAGCTTCAAATCGAATTCAACCCAGCGCAAATCAAGGGCTATCGCCTTATCGGGTACGAAAACCGCGAACTGGCAGCTGAGGATTTCCTCGACGACACGGTCGATGCGGGCGACGTGGGCCCCAACGCGCAATTCACGGTAGCTTACGAGATCGTTCCTATCGGCTCATCGTACGAAATCTCGGTGCCCGACCTGAAATACGGCGCGCAAGAAGCTGCGACCACGAACAGCTCTGACTGGTTGACCTGCTCGCTGCGCTACCGTGCGTTCGCCGATAACGAAGTGCATGACCAACAGATCACGATCGACGCCAACGATGTGACAACCAGCCCCTCCGATGACTGGAAGTTCGCAAGCTGCGTCATCGAATTCGGGATGCTGGCTGGACACAGCGACTATGCGGGCACGGCAACAGTCGACAGCCTGTCGAACGAGCTGGAAGCCATGAATCTGAACCCCGAGCGCGCTGGTTTCCAGGACCTCGTAAAACAGGCCATTGCCAATAGCAAGGGTTAGATGCGAGAGCGCGGAGCTATTCCTTGCCGTTCCAGCAGTAGGTGCAAATCTTGTTGCGATCGATGCCGATAGCTTCGAGCATTCCATCGAGCGACTGGTAGTTCAACGAGTCGAAGCCCATTGCATCGCATATCGTCTTGACAAGGCACTTGCCTCGCTCGGTCGACGGATCGATGTACTCATCGATATGGTCTTCGTTCTCGTTGCCCTCGATGTGTCGCATGGCACGGCGAGCGATGAGGTCCATAACCGAATTGTTCCGCGAGAACGACAAGTACTTGCAGCCGAACATGAGCGGTGGACACGCAGAGCGCATGTGCACTTCGGCGGCACCCGACTCGTACAAGAACTCGATGGTATTGCGCAGCTGCGTACCGCGCACGATGGAGTCATCCACGAACAGCAGCTTCTTGCCCTTGATCAGCTCGGGAACGGGCACCTGCTTCATGGTTGCCACGCGATTGCGCATTTCCTGGTTGGCAGGCATGAACGAACGCGGCCATGTGGGCGTGTACTTGATAAACGGGCGTCCGAAGCGCATGCCCGACTCGTGGGCGTATCCGATGGCATGAGGCGTACCCGAATCGGGAACGCCCGCAACGTAGTCGACTTCGGGCATTTCGCCACGCTTGCGCTCGTCGCGAGCCATGATAGTGCCGTTGCGATAGCGCATGATCTCGACGTTCTCGCCCTCGTAGTTCGAATTGGGATACCCGTAGTAGACCCAGAGGAAGGCGCAGATCTTCATGTCCTCGCCTGCAGGCGAAAGCGATTCATAGCCGTCAGCCGTGAAACGCACGATTTCACCGGGGCCGAGTTCGTACTCGTCGACGTAGTCGAGCTTGTGGTATGCGAACGATTCAAACGACACGCAGTAGCCGTCGTCGTTCTTGCCGATGAGCACCGGCAAGCGGCCCATGCTGTCGCGTGCCGCGATGATCTCGCCATCGGAGGTCATGATGAGCAGCGTAAGCGATCCGTCGACCTGTTCTTGTGCGAACTTGATGCCCGATACGAAATCGTCCTTCTGGTTGATGAGCGCCGCAACGAGTTCGGTCGAGTTGACCTTGCCCGACGACATCGCCATGAACTGATGGGTCCTGTCAGCGAAATAGCCCTCGACGAGTTCTTCAGCGTTGTTGATGGCGCCGACAGTCGTCAGTGCGTACACGCCAAGATGCGAACGGATGAGCAGCGGCTGCGGATCGGAGTCGGAAATGCATCCGATACCCGAGCAACCATGGAAATCAGGAAGATCGGCTTCGAAGCGTGTACGGAAGGGGGTGTTCTCGATTGAGTGGATCTCGCGCTGGAAACCGCCGTCCTCGTCGTAGTAAATGAGACCAGCCCGTTTCGTCCCGAGGTGGGAGTGGTAATCTACCCCGAAAAACACATCGTAGACCACGTCCCTCTTGGACGCCGCACCAAAGAAACCACCCATTGCATAACCCTTCGCTAGCTCAATGTATCTTCGCAGTATATGACAATAAATCGCCGTTCCCGCGCTTGGGCTGTTCCTTTAACGGTTGTTAACACAATTCTCCGAACGAGCGGTTATTCGAAACGGTAGAGCGCAATTAGCCTACTCGCCCACCTGTTTCTCGATTAGCGACTTGAGCCATTCCTTGTACTCTGCGCTCAGCCGCTTAGGAGTCTTTATCGACACCCCGCCGTTCAATCCGGCAAGCCATCCGAAGAACTGCGGGCTCTTCCGAATCTTCACGCGCACCTCGGCATATGAAGGTGTCGATTTGACGAGCTCGATGTCGCGCCCGAAGCGGTCGACGATTACGTCCATCATCGGAGCGTCCACGCGAAGCGTCACGACCTCAGGGTCGCCGTCGAACATGCCGAAGCTCTGATGTTCCATGTCTTCGAATGCGTAGTTCGCAATCAAAGCGCACCGCGTTGCCGGTTCAGCGCTTACTTGCAACAATTCCATGCGGTCAACGCGATATATCGAGATGTCTTCATACTTGTCGCTATATGCCGCCAGATAGTAATTACCGTATGCGTATGCAATTCTCACGGGCGTGAGCGTGTAACGCTTGCCTTCGCGACGAGGCGTGCGCTTCAGATCGGTGCCATAGCTGAAATACAGGAACTCGATCTTGCGTTTAAGCTGGAGCGCCTCGTGGATGGTGTCAACGTTTCGGAAAACGGATTCGGTCTGGTTCTTGATACGGCCTTGGACGTGTACGCGCTTGTCGAGCATCTTGCGCTCGCGCTCGCTCGTAAGATCCTTCAGGCTTTTCACCAGCTGGTTAGATTTGCGATCAGTTAGGAACTTGCTCGATTGGACGACGTCGATGAGCATCATCACGTCCGACAAGCCCAAATCGGTGCGAAGCAGAGCGTACTCTACGGGACGCTTGGGCAATTTAACGATCTTCAAACCGGTATCACGCAAAACGTTCAAATCGCGGTAGATCGACTTGCGTTCCGCTGAGATTCCTTCCTCTTCGAGGCGCTCGATGATCTGCGGCATCGAAAGACCTTGTTCGGAATCGGTCTCCTGTTCAAGAATGCGCAACAGGGTCAGCAGCTTAAGCTTCTGATTACCCATATTGGCCATGTCCCACCTCATTCTCCTCGGGCGCCATGTTTTCTTTCGTTTATAGCGCCTTTATTTGCTTTGATCGAAACCACATTCATTCACATGGGCAAAACAGAGAACCAACGTGCACTTTCATCATTTGATGTACCAAAGGACACTTTGTCTGCAATGTACATCATTTTTGTAATAGTTTGACGGTAAATAAGGTAACAATCGCCAGACGGTCTAACTATTTTGCTTTTGCACACAAAAGATTCTCATTTTTCTATTGGTCTAATTTTTTGTTATTTATTAGCTTGCATTTTGATTTTCATAGAGTATATTATTTTGGCAAATGGACCACTTAAACGCACAACGAGGTCTGGTGAACCTGTTCACCTCGGACTCATTTAGGTTGTTGTGTCTGTTGACCGACCTTCAGACCGACACCATCGATGGGAAACGGGTGCGCGAAAGCCAGGAAGAGATTGCAGAGCTTTTCCATGTGAGCAAGGGAAAGCTTAACCCGCTTATGCAATCGCTCGTTGCGTCGGGGTGCATTGAGAAATACCGGGCACGGAGCGGTTACACCGTCACCTTGCTCGGCAAGCAGGTGGTCGAGCTGATCGGGCAGCTCGATGCGATGGAGGAACGCTGAGGCACTGGGAAGGGGATTTAATGTTCACACCGCAAAAGCGGATCTTTGCAGGAAAGGGAAACCTTCGTACTGAACCGCTTTGCCCGTACCTCACCGATGACATCGGCTACCTGAATTTCCGAAAGAGCACAGACACGAGCCGCCGCATTTCTGATTTTGGCGGCTACATCCAGGCCGAACCGACTTTTCGCACAAGGAAATCCAACGTTTAACCAGCCGCACTAACAACATAGCAGCAGGTTCGCGCCCTTCTGAGAGCCTCTGTGCTTGTCCCATCTGCCTCAAATCCACCTTAATTGAACTACGCGGATGGGATAAGCACAGGGGCTCTCGTTGATGATAGGGGAAGGTGGAATTGACGCGGAGGGGTGCTGCCTACAGCACGGCAGCGGATTACCACTTTGGCTTCCCTGATGATTTATCCGCTGCCTAAAGCGGCAGCCCCTCCGCGTCAATTCCACCTTCCACGCATCAACGTGTGCCCAACTGTGGCACTCGGAATGGGTCGCTGCCTAAAGCGGCCGCACCCATCCGCGCTCTCTTTCATTTCTGGCAACGTGCGCCCAGCTGTGGTCGCGCGATAGAGGATGCGGCAGCACCCCTCCGCGTCAATTCCACCTTCCACGCATCAACGTGTGCCCGACTGTGGGTGCGCAAAAAGGAAGCGGGCCGAAGCCCGCTTCCCCACAATTGCATTTGGTTTTCGGATTGTGCTACTTCTTGCCGCCGAGGAGGGCGCCGGCGATGCCGAGAACGTCGTCGAGACCGAAGCCATCGCTCAGGTCGATGCCTGCAAGGCCTTTCTCGAAGTTGACGTTTGCCAATGTAGCGATGAGGTCTGCTGGGCTCGGGGTGGCGGTGCTTTCCTCACCCAGGAGATTCTCGGCCATGGTGTGGACACTGTTGCCATTCTCGGAGAGAAGGATGGAGGCGATTTCAGCAAGGTTGCCGAAGTCGAGCGGCTTGCCGTTGCCCAGGAGAGAGACGGCTGCGACTGCTTCGCTTGCCTCTTCCTTCGAGACTTCTTCGGCACCCGTCACGTCACGCAGCGTCGAGTATGGATGCTCGACGAGGCTCGAGAACAGATCAGGGTTGGATACTACGCTGCTGACAAGCTGTTGGACGATATCTTGATTAGCCATTGATCGCTCCTTTTTCTGTGACGTATTCCTGGTGGTGCTAGTTGCAGTATACCCGACGAATCATTCTCCCGCGGGGAAAGCGATTGGGCGCTCGTGGAAGTCGAACTTAGCAATCGCCCCCCGATCATTTTCCCCCGGGGAAATTGATCGGGGGATGTTTCATGCGCTCACCTGCTGAATCGTTTTCCCGCGGGGAAAATGATTCGATGATTCAAAGCTCCGAGGTGATGGCGCGTTCGCTAGAATAGTGAGCAACAACGATGGCTATCAGCATATTGGGGGCATGCATGGGAGAAGTTTCGGTCGAGCAGCGATTCCACGGAACAGTTATTCTGACCATCCTGCACCTGCGGAGGCTCGTGAAATCAAACGACATCGAAGCAGGCTTCGAAGCTGGTCGAGCCATGCACATGATTGGGCATGAGCACGAAGCGTTCATGCGCAAGTGCCTCGCCCTTGACGAGCAATTGCAAGCAGGAGAAGAACCCTCGGAGCCCATCACGATGCAACTCGTCAACGAGCTTCAAGCTTGCGTGCTGCGAATCAACTCAGCAGATCCAGCCTGACGCTCCTGCCGACAAGCACTGCATCAGCTCAGATACGCCGGCGGAAAGATTCCCCATCTGAAACTGCCTTCAAAGCGGTGCGTGAGCGCTCTTCCATTTCGGGCAGAGATCGTGCCAGGCGCGCAGGAATGAAATGCCGACGCAGCTCGGGGTTGTAGCGCGCCTCGATAGAAAGCGAATCGTAGAAGCGCTGCCAGAGCTTCTCGATGAAAGCGTCATCGGCAGTGCGCGACGGAACGTTGATGACATCATCCGCTACAAGACTCCAGTCTTCGCCGTCGTAAACGCCGGCGACATGGTGGTTCTCATCGTAGATGATGAACGGCTGAATGTTGAACCGCGCTGCGAAATGATTCATGACGAGCGGCACAACGTTCGCATTCGGGCAACAGCGGGCAAACCAGACACCGTTCTCGAGATGCGAGAAACGCACGAATTGGCGCGCCTTCTCTTCCTCGTTGGCAACACGGCGTTCGAGCGCCAATAGGTCACCCACCACCGGATTCGCGAGGTCGTTGAGAACGTTGCGACGCTTGTCGCGGCCCGTGCGCTTGTCCATCACGTAGCGAACGAAACGATAGACGATCACACCTGCACAGGGGTCATCGTTGGCGGCGGCACGAACAACCGCGCCGAACGCTTGCGAGCCCGCCTCGCGCTCGATGCCGCGACGAACGCGCAGAGCGCGATTGAAGTCGGATTGCACGAAAAATGACGACTGCTCGAAACGCGGTTGGTAGTCACGCTCGCGCACGATATCTTCGGGAACCTCGCGCTGAACGTACGCCTCGATAATACAGCACAGCAAACCTTCGAGCGATCCGTCGTGCAGGTAAGCTACATGCTGCAAAGGCTCGCGCTGGGCGAGCTTCCCTTCGATTGCTGCTAGCTCCATAACGCAAGCACCTCATCCCCAATCGAAGAGGAACGTGCCGCACGTAAGGCAACGCGAGGGTCGGTGGCACCCGATGCCTCTGGCAATTTTGGCGCAGACGTTTGGTTGCCCTCGAGCTTGGGGTCGAACGGTTGGTCGAACAAGCTCAACTGTCCCGGAAGCACCCTGTCGGCTCGCCTGCCATGCCGCCCGCCGTTGATCGGCGCAGCCAAACGGGCGTGCAATGACTCGCGCGTGAACTCGATGCCGCTCCCCGCATATTGCCCATTGAACGTGATGAAATAGCGTGCCCGCTTGAATGCAATGCCCAACTTGCGCAACTCGTGTTCACGCAACGCATGAGTGCGTCGGGCCCGTACGATATCGCACGCGCCTTTCGGGCCAATGCCAGGCACTCGCATGAGCATCTCGAGAGGCGCCGTGTTGATTTCGACAGGAAACAAGTCGAGGTTGTTGAGTGCCCAGTTTGCCTTCGGGTCGACATCGGTCTCGAGAAACGGGTGCGCCTCGTCGATGAGCTCTTCAACCTGGTATTGGTAGAAGCGCATAAGCCAGTCCGCCTGGTAGAGCCGATGCTCGCGATTGAGCTGGACGGCGTCGGTTTGCGGGAGCCGCTCATCTTGGCTGACGGGCATGTATGCACTGAAGAACACACGCTTCATGTTGAGCGATCGATAGAGCGCAGCCGACAGGTTCAGGATCTGGAAATCGCTTTCAGGCGTGGCACCGATGATCATCTGCGTGGACTGCCCCGCCGGTGCAAAGGCTTCATGCTTGCGCGCCACACGAACTTGATGCTGGTAGGTGGTGGGCTTGCGCCGCACAAGCGCCCGTGTTTCGGCATCTTCGGCAATGCTGTCGCGAATCTGACGCATGGGCTGCACGATGCGCTGACGCGATTTCTCAGGCGCGAGCAATGCGAGGCTATCGCGCGAAGGAAGCTCGAGATTGACACTCACTCGGTCGCACAACCTTCCGAGCTGATCAATTAATTCCGGAGAAGCCCCTGGCACCACCTTGGCATGAATGTACCCGCGAAAACCATGCTGATGGCGCAGCAGCTCAAGCGCATTGATGATGAGCTCAGTAGTGTAGTCAGGCGACTTGATGACACCCGAACTGATGAACAGCCCTTCGATGTAGTTGCGACGATAGAATTCGATGGTCAGATCAGCAAGCTCCTGGGGCGTGAAAGCTGCGCGTTTGACCTCGTTGCTGCATCGGTTAACGCAGTAGGCGCAATCGTAGATGCAGACGTTGGTCATGAGCACCTTGAGCAGCGATACACATCGCCCATCAGGTGTGAAGCTGTGGCACAGCCCCGATGACAAGGTGTTTCCGAGCTTGCCTTTTTGGGCAGCGCGCGACGACCCAGATGACGTGCATGCCACGTCGTACTTCGCCGCATCGGCGAGAATCTCGAGTTTGGTCATCAAATCCATAACGTACACCTGTTCGTCTTAACTAATCCATAGTAAACAAACAGGTGTTCGCTGTCAACTACATAAAGGACTGGCTCCCTGAGCTACGAATCCGCGTGATGCCAGATGGAAGAGAAGGCAGATTTGGCCGACTCAACTGTCGAGCGGGCGGCGTTGCCCATCGAATTCGCAACACTCGTCGCAACAGCCGTCGACGTCTGCTTAACCGTGTCGGTGACAACCTGCATGAACTCGCTCGACCGCATAAGCGCAAGCGCTTCACGGTACGATGTGCGCCTGATCGACGACATGCGTTCGGGGCCGTCAGCCGCTGTAAGCCAGCGCTTGGCGATGACGCCCACGCGGAATACCAGGAATGCGCTCACAAGACCCTCGGCCGTTGCGCCGATGACGATTCCGCCCGCGCGCGCACCCGCACCGCCGCCCATGAGCTGCCCGATGATGTCACTCAGATCCGAGTCCTCGATGCCTCCGATGATGAGCGCGCTGATCATAACGCGCGTGTACAAGCGCGCGAGGCCCAGGTTCGTAGGTCTGAAGCCGCAGATCTCGACGATGCTCCGTACCAAGTCGAGGCAAATCGAGAGCATGGTCACCGTGGTCACGAGTGGGGAATGTGCCACCGCCGACACGAAGAACGCCGTGCTGGCGGCACGTTTCGTCTCAGCATCAATTGCCGGCACGCACTTCTTGGTAAAGAACTCGATGAGCAGGTCATCTGCTTCGTCGCCCTTCTGCAGGTACCCCTCGAGCTGGACGATTTCCTCGTCGGTCACGTCCGTGTTCGCAATCAGGTTGTCCACAAGCATGCGGCACCAACGGCGTTTCGCATGGCCTTGCTCGTCGCGCAACTGGTACAACGAGAAAATCGGGCGCTGCGCCACCTTGAAGAGCGGCACGATCACGCCCACGACGACGAGCACAGCGAGCAGCCCGTAGAACACCCAACCGAGCACTGGATGCGCTCCCATGAGGTGGTCGCCCACGTTGAGCATACCTCCAAGCATGGTGAGTGCGACAAGCACCGCGATGCATGCAACTGCAATGTATGTACTCGTACGGGATTGCTGCGAGGGTGCTTCGCGTCTTTTCAATGGAACGCTTTCCTCGCTCGGCGTTTCGTCCGCACGGACCAACGCCGTTTCTTCAAAGGTCGCATCGGGCATGGTACGCCCCTTTCACGCGCTCTGTTTTACCGCCGCAATAGTACCCTTCCCTATCTTGTGCGACCAGAGACAGCGACCAAGCGGTTGCCCACACGTTACGAGACTGTGACCTTGGCGGCGGGTGGCAGAGCGTACCATCCTTGCAGGGAGAAACAACCAGCTCATTATGCGACTTACGCTTGTTCCGCTATCATGCGTTTGTGAGCACTTGATTGGCGTAATGGGAAACAGCCCCCTGTAGCACCACTTCGAGACAATCGTACGGAGCATGCCATGCTGCATTTAAAAAAGGTCCTGGGCGCAAAGCCGAAAGAACACGTTGAAGCTGAGCTGGCAACCCTGTTCACGCCTTGGGGCGAAGCGCTCGATATCAATCACGTGCTCGAGGAGCATCCGTCTCCGCAATTCGCACGTTCGTCGTATCACGTGCTGAACGGTGTGTGGAACTGCACGTTCACCAACAGCAGCCACGCACCTAACTCCGACCTTTCCGAAGTCGTAACTCAGGCATCTGCGCCTACTCCCGATCAGTTCGCGCAGCAAATCATCGTTCCGTTTTCGCCTGAGGCACCCCTGTCGAGGGTCGGACGCCAGCTGCAGCCAACCGAGCTGATGTGGTACCGCCGAATGTTTGACGCGCCGATTCGCGATTCCAAAGAACGCGTGCTTCTGCATTTCGAGGCAGTTGATTACGCCTGCAACGTGCGCGTGAATGGCGCTTCCGCTGGAACTCATGTTGGGGGCTACACGCCCTTCGTTTTTGACATCACCGACCTTCTTGTCGATGGACAAAACGAGTTGGTTGTCTGCGTCGCCGACCCAAGTGAGTTCGGCGGGCGCGTCCGCGGCAAGCAGCGTTTCGACCGCGGCGACATCTGGTATACCGCGCAAAGCGGCATCTGGCAGACCGTCTGGCTCGAGGTCGTGCCTTCAGCCTACATTGCGGCCGCGGTCATCGAACCTGATGCGGAAAGCGGCATCTTGTCTGTTGGCGTACACGTTGCGCAAAGCGTCCACGATGAACCCTCCCCCTCCCCGTGCGAGTTTCAATTGGAAGTTATCGGCCCTGATGGGAAAACCGTGGCGTCGGGCATTGGCGAAGTCTCGAGTTCGACAGGCGCCGTCGCGGTTTCGGTGCCCGACGTGCATCTTTGGTCACCTGATGACCCGTTCCTCTACGGGCTCAAACTCAGCTACGGCAGCGACGAGATCACAAGCTATTGCGCATTCCGCACGGTCAAGCTGCAGCGCGATGCCGAGGGGCACAAGCGCGTGTTTCTCAACGGTAAGCCGCTATTCATCAAAGGCGTGCTCGACCAGGCATATTGGTCTGACGGCCTCATGACAGCGCCCTCGGACGAAGCGCTCGTCTTCGACATCGAAGCCATGCGCGATGCGGGTTTCAACCTCATGCGCAAGCACATAAAGATCGAGTCTTCGCGTTGGTACTACCACTGCGATCGTTTGGGCATGCTCGTGATTCAGGACATGATCAGCGGTGGCGCTCCCGAAATCCAAACATGGCATTGGAGTTACAAGCCAACGTTGTTCAAAATCAGCTGGAATCATTACCGTGACGATAGGCCAGGCCACTGGGAAAACCTCGGTGCAGGTGATGCCGCATACCGCGCAGAATGGACAGATACGTGCCGCGAGACGGTCAAGCTGCTACGCAACCATCCTTGCATCATCGTATGGTCGCTGTTCAACGAGGGATGGGGGCAATTCTGCGCACGGGACGCCGACAAGCTCGTGCGCTCGCTCGACTCCACACGGCTCGTCGACGCCGTGAGCGGTTGGTACGACCAAGGATGTGGTGATTTCAGCAGCGTGCACAACTATTTCCGCGATATGACGGTTTGGCGCGACCGACGCCATGGGCGAGCGTTCTTCATTTCGGAGTTCGGCGGTTACACGCATCGCGTCGAAGGCCACAGCTCACTTGACGAGGCATACGGCTATGAACCTTACGACGATTTGGGCGAATGGCAGAGTGCCGTGCGCTCTCTCCTCGACGAAGTAGAAGCACTTGAACCTAAAGGTCTCGCTGGATATGTGTACACCCAAGTGAGCGACATCGAGGAAGAAACGAACGGCATCTTGACTTACGACCGGCGCGTAAACAAAATGGACAGCTGTGCGCGCTGAGCAAGGAGCTTGCTGGGTTTCAATCTGCACGGATTCTTCTAAGCAACCATGACCCCTCCACGATTACCAAGGCAATTGTGGAGGGGTCATGGCTTATACGGCGATTTCTTGCACTTGGAATTGTCGGTGCCTATAATAATCACTCGCTGTTCAGCACGTGCGCAATGCGCAGAGCAGCAAGCATACATAGTGCGGGGTGGAGCAGTCTGGTAGCTCGTCGGGCTCATAACCCGAAGGTCGTCGGTTCGAATCCGGCCCCCGCGACCAAAATCAAGTCCCTGACCTGCGAAAACGGTCAGGGATTTTTTATTGCGGGGGAATTTTCCGGCCCGAAAAGTTTACCCGCGGCCTGTTTTCCGGCCTTCTGGAAGGGGTCTGGAAGCCGTCCGAATCGCGGTTTCCGGGCCCCTTTTATCTATCGGCGAGATAATCTCGCGGGGGAATTCGGGGGGATTTTCTCGAGATGTCGCGAGATTATGGGGGCATCACGGCACTAGCGGGGGGAATCGCGAACCCAACCCACGTCGCTGCATTTCGCTTGCCGGAAGCCTGAAAAAGACCACATTCCCCCGCCCCGGTTCCGCCCAATCTGCGGGATCCGCCGCCATCATAGGAGCGAAGCGCACGGCCCGTCTGCAGGCGTGCCTAGATAAGGACGGCTAGATGCCGGGCCACCGTCCTGAGCGAGCTTGAAAAAGGCGACTGGTCGTCGCCCCGCAACGCGAGCCCGTAGTCGACCGTGACCGACGGGTTGACGAACGGGACGTAGGAGACGTTGTCCAAGAACAGCCTGCCGATGGAGCCGGTGACGATGGTGAACCCCAAACCGGCGGCGACCAGGCCGAGCAGCGCCGCGTACGTCTCGGCCACCTGTGACACCGCGAAGACCTGCTCGGTGTCCGCAGCCAGATGCGACATGAACTGGTTGGCCGGCCCGCTCTCGGTTCCCGCGTATCCGAGGAAGCTGAAGTCGGAGAGCTCGGCCAGCTCGACGGACTCCCTGGATTCGAGGGGATGGTCCGCGGGTAGCGCGACCACGGTGCGGTCCTTCATCACTGGCAGGTACTCGAAGGACGAGGGCAGGCGCGTGTAGCGCGTCACCAGGCACGCGTCGGTCGCGCCCTCGGCGAGCGATTTCAGCCCCGTCATGCTGTGCTCGACGAGCACGAGGTCTATCTCTGGGTACTCGGCGCGGAACAGCTTCACGAAGCTCGGCAGTATCGAGGGGATGGTCGCCGACTCGTAGCCCAGGCGGACGACGCCGGCCTCGCCGGCGGCTATGCGCCTGGCGCTGTCCGCGGCGCGCTCGGCCTGCTCGAGGATCTTGCGCGCGTCCGCCATGAAGGACCTTCCCGCCGGCGTGAGCGACACCGAGCGCGTCGTGCGGTCGAGCAGCTTAAAGCCAAGCTCCTGCTCGAGCTTCCGGATCTGGTAGCCCAGCGGCTGCTCGGCGATGTGCAGCTTCTCGGCCGCCCGCCCGAAATGCAGCTCCTCGGCCACCGCGAGGAAGTACCTGACCTGCCTAAGCTCCATCGCCCATCCTCCGACCTTTATAAGAATACTTGTTGTAATAGTAACTCATTAAGTGGGAAATTTCGAGTAATCATGCGATATCGTCTCGACTTGGAAGCATATGCGAGAACCGTAAACCAGGAGGTGGTGGACGTGAAGCTGTTCGTCAACGGCAACCAGGAGCTCGCGACCCTCGAGTTCGACGTGGACGGTGACACAGGGGCTTGCAGCCCCAGGATCGACGCGCTCGGCTACCGCATTGAGGGGCCGCGTGCGATCGCAGCGCTGGCCAAGGACCCCGACAGCGATGGGCTGCGCATGACGTTGGAGATGCCGGGGATCACCCAGGCGGCGCTCGTCATAGAGAAGGCCGACGTGAAGAAGCTGAAGTCGCTCATGAACAAGGACGCCATCAAGTTCATGGTCAAGGCGCTCATGTAGCGCCCGGCCATACGGAAAGGAGAGACAGGGCATGGACGAGAAGACCTGCAAGATCGTGAACGAGGACGGCGGCACGATGATCGAGCTGAAGAACGTGCGCGTAGAGAACGGGCGGCTGACCGTCACGGGAGCGCTCATGGGCGCATGGGACACCGACATGTACATGGACGTCGAGAGCATCAAGAACGCGGTCGGGCTCGTCGACATCCCCGCCGTCGCGAAGTACATCGCCGACAACGTGCTGGGAATCACCGTCACGAAGACGGAAGCATAGGAAACAACCGAGAACAAGGAGGAAAGACATGGCAGACTACGACGTCATCATAATCGGCGGCAACACGCCGGCACTGGTCACAGCCAGCTACCTCGCGAAGGACGCGGGGCTCAAGGTGGCCATCCTCGAGCGCAGCAAGTGGGTCGGCGGCACGGCCATGACCGTCGAGATGAAGCCCGGCTACAAGTTCAGCCCGGCGGCGACCGGCGAGTTCTACGTGCACCCGAAGGTCAACCACGACCTCGAGCTCACGACGAAGTTCGGCCTGACCGAGATCGGCTGCAACCCGACGCTCACCACGACGTTCGGGGACGGCAACTACCTGAGGATCTTCCCGAACCCGGCGGACACCGCCCAGGAGTTCGCGCGCTTCTCCCAGCACGACGCCGAGGCGCTCGGGACCTTCATGAAGAACTGGGGCGCGGTCGGGCAGATGTTCGGCCTGGAGCAGATGAACGAGGCTCCGAAGATGTCCCAGTTCATCAGCGCCATGAGTTCGAGCCCCGACATGGAGCGCATGTGCCGTGACCTGCTGTTTGGCACGGCGCGCG
>JAZLCO010000115.1:0-64293 GCA_045614225.1 Eggerthellaceae bacterium
GGATGAGCTTGCGTGCCTACGAACCAGGGGTGGCCTGGCAACTCGATCATTTCCGTGAGGCGTCCATCCGGGGAAAGCCCCGAAATCGTCATCCCGTGCTCGACAAGTTGGTCGCGATACGCATTGCACACCTCGTAGCGATGGCGATGCCGTTCGTAGATCAGCTCCGAGCCGTAAGCATCATAGGCGAGTGTTCCAGGTGCAACCTTGCAGGGATAGGCGCCCAAACGCATGGTGCCACCCTTGTTTTCGATGTCCTCTTGTTCGGGCATGAGGTCTATGACGAAAGGCGTCGAAGCTCCATCCTGTGCGAGAGTGCCTTCGTCGGCGAACTCGGCTGATGTTGCGCCTTCGAGGCCGATGACGTTCCGTGCGAATTCGCACACGGCGGCTTGAAGCCCCAAGCAGATTCCCAAGAAAGGAATGCCGTTCTCGCGGGCGAACCGCACGGCAGCTATTTTGCCTTCGAAGGCACGCTGTCCGAAGCCACCGGGAACGAGAATTCCGTCCGTGCCCTCCAGCACCTCGGCGACGTTCTCTTCGGACAGCTCTTCGCCATTGATCAAATTGATATTCACAGTAACGCCGTTTGCCACACCTGCATGATGCAAGGCTTCGACGACTGACAGGTAGGCGTCCGGCAAGCTCGTATATTTGCCCACGACGGCGATATTAACCTCGCCGTCACACTGGGCGGCGTCTTCCACGTAATCCTGCAATGGTGCTCGATGCAGTTCGCCTTCGGGCAGCTTCAGCCTGCGCAGCACTTTCACGTCGAATTCCTGCTCGAAAAGGTTGATGGGCACCTCGTAGATGCTCGGTGCATCGATGCAAGACAGTACCGAGTCCACATCCACGTCGCAGAAATGGGCGATTTTCGCGCGGACAGCGTCGTTCACCTCGTGGTCTGACCGACAAACGATGAAATCGGGTTGCACGCCCATCGAGCGCATTTCCTTCACGGAATGCTGCGTGGGTTTTGTCTTAACTTCGTGGGCTGCAGCAATGTAGGGCACGAGGCTCACGTGCACGAACACGACGTTGTCGACTCCCAGTTCGTGGCGCAGTTGACGAACCGCCTCGATGAACGGTTGGCCTTCGATATCTCCGATGGTTCCGCCAATCTCGGAGATCACGATGTGGGCTCCAGTCTGGGTTGCCGCACGTAATATGCGCTCTTTAATCGCATCAGTTACGTGTGGAATAACCTGAACGGTGCCGCCCAGGAAGTCGCCCCGTCTCTCGCGGGCGACAAGCGATTGGTAGATCGATCCTTGCGTGAAGTTTGACTCGCGCGAAAGGCTCTCGTCGATGAAGCGCTCGTAATGGCCAAGGTCGAGATCGCCCTCATGGCCGTCATCGGTTACGAACACCTCACCATGCTGGAAAGGAGACATCGTGCCCGGATCGACGTTGAGATAAGGATCCATCTTCTGCATGGTCACCTTGTAGCCGCGCGCTTTGAGCAGATGTCCGAGCGAAGCGGCAGTGATGCCTTTACCCAACGATGATACGACACCGCCCGTTACGAAGATGTGCTTTGCCATGTGGCCCCCGTCCTCGCAGCATGAAAAAAGCGCCTGGCGGACATACTCGGAATGCCCTCCAAACGCTTCTTGATTATAAGATGCGGATTGCCGCTCGATTTTCTATCTCTGATGTTTAATCACCTCGAAATCTTGTTGAAACTAATGCGACACGTTTCGTCATTAGACTTTGAGAATATGGTCGACGTTCGCGTCGCCCGAAGTCGGAGTGTTTCGAGTGAAGCGGTGTCTGGTGGTGATGTGATGCGAAAACGAGTACTGTTCATTGCCAACTCGCTGGACAATGCGCACAAATTCAAGCAGGTGCTGCAGGAATTCAATGTCGAGACAAATGCCGGACCGACAACCCAGCTCAAGAGGCTATTTGCTCCCGGCATAGATTACGATCTCGTTGTATTCGAAGCACGGGCAACTGCATTCGAGCATCTTGAGGAAATTGGATTGATTGTCGAGCAACGCGGGTGCCCGTTGCTTTTGATCGTCGATGAGTCGAATGTCGGTGCCGTAAAATTTCCTGTGGGGATCGCGTGCGATTTCGTGATGCACGGTGCGGGGCAGGTGGAATGCGCTGCCCGTGTTCGTCGCTTGTTGGGCGACAGTGGCATGGATTCCCATATGGATGTCGCCGTCATCGATGACATGGTCATCAATTTCGCTACGTATCAGGTGGTAGTTGCCGGTAGTCCAGTTGACCTGACCTATTTGGAATATGCGCTTTTGGCATTTCTCGTCCAGCACACCGACCGCACGTTTTCGCGCGACATGCTGTTGCAAAACATATGGGGCTTCGATTACCGCGGCGGCTCTCGAACCGTTGACGTGCATATTCGGAGAATTCGCGCGAAGCTCGGCCCGAAACTGGCGCAATACATGAAGACGGTGCGCGGCGTGGGGTATCACTGGAGTTCGAGCTAGAGCAACTTCGGGCTGCCAAAAGGTTCTGCCGGCAAGTTCTCGAGCCGCCAGAAGTTCGAGCTCGACAACTACGCGAGGTTTAACGAAGCCGAAACGCAGCCGAAACCGATGCGACATGTTACATCCCTAGACTTCAAGACATGATAATAGGCGTTTTGCAGCTTTTTGGCTGCTGACGTAAAGCTCGTTGAACCTGGCTCTAGGAAATAGGAAAGGCGATATGGTGCGTTTCGTGACATCCCAAAGCATTGGAAAAGGATTGTATCGTCCCGAGTTCGAGCACGATGCCTGCGGAATCGGGGCTTTGGCCCACCTCAAGGGCAAGCGGTCGCATCAAATGATCGACGATGCCTTGTCTGTGCTCGTGAACCTCGAACACAGAGGTGGTGTTGGGCTCGAGAAGAACACCGGCGACGGCGCCGGCATCCTTTTTCAAGTGCCTCATCGCTTCTTCCGTAAAGAGGCGCAGAAATGCGGTCATTTGCTCCCATCCGAAGGCGACTATGGCGTGGCCATGTTGTTCCTGCCCGAGGATCAGGAGGGAATCGACTGCGCCATTCGCGTGTTCGAGGAAGGATGCGCGCGCAACGGCGTGCCGCTGCTCTTCTGGCGCGATGTCCCGGTCGATCCCCATGACCTTGGCGAAACGGCTCGTTCGTGCATGCCGACCATCAAGCAGGCGTTTCTTGCGCGGCCCGATGACGTGTTGCCAGGCGAACCGTTCGAGCGCCGTCTGTACGTGTGCCGTCGCACGATCGAGAAAGCGGCGGCTGCCGAACCTGGGCTTATCGACCGTATTTTCTACGTATGCTCGATGAGCTCGCGCACGGTCGTATACAAGGGAATGCTTGTGGCGACGCAAATGAGGCGCTTTTTCAGTGATCTTGGCGATGCGTCAACGGAAACGGCGATTGCGCTCGTGCATTCGCGTTACTCGACGAACACTACTCCGTCGTGGGAGCGCGCGCATCCCAACCGCTTCATTGTGCACAACGGCGAAATCAACACCTTGCGATGCAATGTGAATTGGACGCGCGCCCGTGAAGCCGGATTGTATTCTCCCGTCATGGGGAAGGATCTGGAAAGCGTTCTTCCCATTCTCAACGGCGAGGGCTCCGATTCAGCCATGCTCGACAACGTGCTCGAATTTGTGGCGATGAATGGGCGCAGTTTGGCACGGGCGGTTTCGATGGTGCTTCCCGAGCCGTGGGACAACAACGACAATCTCTCGGACAAACGCCGTGTATGGGACGCGTACCAGTCGATGCTCATCGAAGCGTGGGATGGGCCGGCGGCGATTGCGTTCACGGACGGTCTCGTTACGGGTGCGACGATCGACCGCAATGGCTTGCGACCAGCTCGCTATTACGTTACGTCCGACGATCGGCTGATTCTGTCGAGCGAAGTCGGCGTTCTTGACGTCGACCCGTCGAGCATTCTGATTGCAGGCAGCCTTGGTCCCGGCCAGATGCTGCTTGCCGATCCTGACCAGGGGCGAGTTCTCTTCGACGACGAGATCAAAGATGCGTTTGCGAACGAGAAGCCGTACCGCAGCTGGATTGATTCAGAAATGCTGACGATCGACGAGTTGGTGGATGAGTCGCACTATCGTAATGCGGCTCGTCCGATCTTCCTCGACGAGGAAGTTGCGCTTCACGAGCGACAGGCGCAACACGGATTCTTCTTCGATGATATCGAGGAAGCGATTATCCCCATGGCGCGTGACGGTGCGGCTCCCTTGGCATCCATGGGAGTCGATTCGCCGCTTGCATGCCTCTCTTCGAAACCTCGAAGCTTCTTCGATTATTTCAACCAGCTGTTTGCCCAGGTTACAAACCCGCCAATTGACGCGTTGCGGGAATCGTTCATCACGTCGACGCTGTTATACGTCGGTAACCATGGAAATTTACTCGAAGACGCACGGTCGAATTGCCGGCTGGTGCGGCTTGACGCTCCCGTGCTTGATCAGGCGCAGTTCGATGCCCTCGCGCGCATAGAGCGCCATGGCTTCAAGCCGGTCGTGCTGAATGCAACGTATGCCGCAAACGGTGGACCACATGCGCTCGACGACGCGCTCAAAGATTTGAGGGATGAGGCCGAAGCTGCCGTGCGCAACGGGGCAGATCTCGTCGTGATTTCGGATAGAGCTGAGGCAGGGCGCGTCCCGATGCCCTCGTTGCTCGCGGTCGCGTCGATTCACAATCATTTGTTGAGAAGCAGGTTGAGGACGCACGCCGATATATTGGTGGAAGCAGGCGACGTTATCACACCGCATGATTTTGCAGCGCTTGTGGGCTATTCGGCATCGGGCGTTTTCCCTTATCTGGCACACGATACGATCCGCAGCTTGTGCGAACGTGGCGTGATCGATATTGATGCGGACGAAGCTATTCGAAACTACAACCAAGCCGTGGTCGACGGTATCGTTTCCGTCATGTCGAAGATGGGCATTTCGAGCATGCAGGGCTATCACGCCGCCCAGGTGTTCGAAGCCGTAGGCCTTTCGAGCGAGCTTGTCGACGAGCATTTCACGGGCACGGTCAGTCGGATCGAAGGCTTGGGCATTGACGACGTCCAACGTGAATGCGACGAGCGTCAGTTGCTCGCTCAGCGTTTGTGCAAAAGCCCATCTCCCGATCAACTACCCAGTTCGGGCCTGACGTCTTGGCGTCCACTCGATGGCGAGGATCATCTCCTGAATCCGATGACAATCAATCTGCTGCAACGCGCTGTTCGGGAAAACGATCCGGAGTTGTTCGAGGATTATAGCGATTCCGTCCACGTGGAGGGCCGGTCAGTCATGCTCCGCGATCTTCTGGAGTTCGTGCCTGTGGGCAATCCTGTTCCCCTCGAAGACGTCGAGCCCGCGAGCGAGATCGTCAAACGATTCAACACGGGTGCCATGAGCTATGGCTCTATCTCGCAGGAGGCGCATGAGTGCCTTGCCATCGCCATGAACCGGTTGCATGGCCGTTCGAACAGTGGCGAAGGTGGAGAGGACCCTGCGCGTGAGGCGACATTGCCGAACGGCGATAGCAAACGATCGGCGATCAAGCAAATTGCATCCGGGCGTTTTGGAGTCACGAGCCGCTACCTCGTGAGCGCAGATGAAATCCAAATCAAGATGGCGCAAGGGGCAAAGCCCGGCGAAGGTGGCCACTTGCCCGGTGGAAAGGTCTGGCCGTGGATTGCGCGGGCGCGCCGTTGCACGCCCGGCGTGGGACTCATCTCACCGCCGCCTCATCACGATATTTACTCCATCGAGGATCTTGCCGAAGTCATCTTCGACATGAAGAACGCCAATCCGCATGCACGTGTTTCGGTGAAGCTTGTCGCCGAAACGGGAGTAGGCACCATCGCTACGGGCGTGGCGAAAGGTGGCGCGCACAAGATATTGATTTCGGGAAGCAACGGCGGCACGGGTGCCGCGCCGCGCGACTCCATTTATCACGCCGGTCTGCCGCTCGAGCTGGGTTTGGCCGAAACTCAACAGACGCTGCTTCGAAACGGGCTGCGTTCGCGAGTCGTGCTGGAAGCCGACGGAAAGCTCATGGACGGGCGGGATGTGGCGATGGCCTGCCTGCTCGGTGCCGAAGAGTTCGGTTTTGCGACCATGCCGCTGGTAGCAATGGGTTGTTTGATGCAGCGAGATTGCCAACAAGACACGTGTCCAGTCGGCATAGCGACACAGAACTGCGTGTTGCGTGGACGCTTCGCCGGCAAGCCGGAGTACGTCGTGAACTTCATGACGATGGTGGCTGAGCAACTGCGCCGCATCATGGCCCAGTTGGGTTTCACGAAGATGGAAGACATGGTTGGGCGCGTCGATTGCTTGCGTCAGCATAACGGTGCAAGCAGTTGGAAAGCACGGCTCGTCGACCTTTCCGACCTCCTCGTCATGACCCATGCGGAGTACGGCCAATCGATTCCAGGTGCGAACAGCCCACATTCGGTAGACAGCTGCGCTCCTGAAAACGTTCTCTCGCGTACGCTCGATGCGACATTGCTCATTCCGTATACAAGCGATGCACGCAAAGCACTCGTGCCCCAGCGTTTTCACGTTGACATTGCCAACGTGAACCGATGCGTTGGGACGATGCTCGGCTCGACAGTGACAAGCCGCCATGCTGACGGGTTGCCTGACGAGACGCTGACAATCGATTGCACGGGTTCGGGTGGCATGAGTTTCGGCGCCTTCCTTCCTGCGGGAATAACGCTCAACATCGAAGGAGAGGCGAACGACTTTCTGGGCAAGGGCTTGTCGGGTGGCATAGTGACGGTTGCGCCATCGGAAGGCGCCACGTATCGCCCCGAGGAGAACATCGTGGCTGGAAACGTTGCCTTCTATGGTGCAACTGCGGGCCGTGGTTTCGTGAACGGCCTGGCTGGACAGCGATTCGCCGTGCGCAACTCGGGTGCCACGCTGGTCGTCGAAGGCTTGGGCAACAACGGGTGCGAATACATGACGGGAGGGACCGTGCTCGTGCTCGGCGAGGTGGGTCTCAATTTCGCAGCTGGTATGAGCGGCGGTGTGGCATATGTGTACGACGCCGAGCGAACGCTCGCCGAGCGATGCAACAAGGACATGGTCAATTTGGAAGAGTTGAGCCGCGACGAGCTCGATCTCGTCCGAAAGCTGATCGATGAGCATGTGATGCGCACGGGCAGTCCGCTTGGCGTGAAGCTTCTGTATCGCTTCGACGACATTGCCGCCGATTTCGTCAAGGTGATTCCTGCGGAGTACGAACACATGATGAAACTCACGGCGAAACTGGAGGCTGCGGGCTTGACGCATGAAAAGGCAGTGGAGCGGGCGTTCGAACTGAGAGAGGCGCATGATTCGGCCGATGGCGAATTGGCTCGCATGGAAGGTGAAGATAATGGGTAAGCCAGGCGCATATCTTTCGGTTAACCGATGCGAGCACGGGGTCAGGTCGGCTTCGAACGCGGTGGCCGATTTCGACGATATCGTGGTCGATTTGCCAGTCGACGTACAAAGGGTTCAGGCAAGCCGTTGCATGAACTGCGGCGTTCCGTTTTGCCAGAGTGGCCTCGCCTTCAACGGGTCGAAGCGGACGACGGGCTGTCCCTTGCACAACTTGATTCCAGAGACCAACGACCTGTTCTATCAGGGTCGTATCGATGAGGCAGCTGGTCGTCTCGCTTTGACGAATCCGTTTCCCGAGTTCACGGGGCGGGTTTGCCCAGCCCCTTGCGAAACGGCCTGCAATTTGGGTTTGAATGACGACCCCGTCACCATCCACGACAACGAGCGGGCCATTTCCGATCACCAATGGGAATGCGGCATCAAGCCGCTTCCGAAGCCTGATGGCAATGCTCCGCTGGTCAGCGTGGTCGGATCCGGTCCCGCCGGGCTTGCGGCAGCTTGGGAGCTTGCGAGACAGGGCATGCAGGTGCGGGTCTATGAGCGCGACGACAGGCCCGGCGGTTTGCTCATGTATGGCATTCCCAACATGAAGTTGCCGAAATGGGTGGTCGAACGTCGTGTGAAGCTCATGGAGGACAGCGGTGTGGAATTCCGTTGCGGTGTCGATGCGGTTGCTGTTGCGTCGGACATAGCAGCAGAATCAGATGCTGTTGTTCTGGCATGCGGGGCCAGAGCGCCTCGGTCGGTGAAGGTGCCGGGCGCTGATCTTGCGGGTGTTCGTTTTGCCGTTGATTACCTGACCGAGGCGACGAAAGCCCTCCTCGAGTGCCGCGAAGCGTCACTTTCAGCGGCAGGGAAGAACGTAGCGGTCATAGGTGGTGGTGATACGGGGGTCGACTGTGTGGCAACGGCTCTTCGCCAGGGTGCACGGAGCGTATGCCAAATCGTTCGCGCGAATCGCCCCGCCGATTCCGAAAGCGCGCACGAGGTGTGGCCAGCTTCCCGTAACGTATACGTTCAGGCGTATGGGCAGCGTGAGGCCGAGGAACTGTTTGGCGCCGACCCGCGCATCTGGTCGACCGATACCGTTGGTTTCGTCGACGACGGTGCTGGCTACGTGTCGTCTGTTCAGGTCAAGCCTGTAGGAGGTGGGGAAGTTTACGAGGTTCCCGCCGAGCTGGTGCTGATTGCAAAGGGCTTCACGGGGCCTGAGCAATCGGTTATCGATGCATTTGGCGAATTCGACAACGTGCATCTAGCAGGCGATGCCCGCTTGGGTTCGACGCTTGTGGTCACCGCTATTGCCGATGCGTTGCAAGTTGCAGGCCAGTTGGCAAGCAAATTGCGATAGCTTGCGGGACGGGGTCCGTCAAGGTAGTGCGACTCATCTTGAAATGGGCCGCACTACCTTTACGGACCCCATCTCGAATAATTCTTGCGATGGAGGAGCCGATGTCGACAGCTGTGTTTGCAGATGAGAGGCCCGACAGGCTGGAAGAGGCTTGCGCCGTATTCGGGGTGTATGCTCCCGGCGAAGACGTTGCCCGCCTTACCTGTTTCGGTTTGCAGGCGATGCAGCATCGGGGCCAGGAAAGCGCCGGCGTTGCCGTAGGTGATGGCGAAACGGTTCTCATCCACAAAGGCCTCGGGCTTGTCGACCAGGTGTTCGACGAGGAAGCTCTCGCGCACTTGAAAGGAGATATAGCGATCGGGCACACTCGCTATTCGACGGCGGGTGGCGGGGGTTGGAACGCCGCCCAACCTCATGTCTCGGCAATCGATGACGAGATCATTGCCCTTGCGCACAATGGAACCCTCGTCAACACGGTTCCGCAACGTGCATGGCTTGCCAACGAGGGTGTCCAACTGTACGGGTATACCGACAGCGAGGTGGCTGCTCGCACCATCGGAGTCGACACTCGCCGAGCTGGGCATATCCGTAGCGGTATCAAGTTGATGATGAAGCAGCTCCAAGGCGCTTACGCAATAGTGCTCGTCACGCCCGTTGCCCTTTATGCGTTTCGCGATCCAAATGGAATACGGCCACTTTCGTTGGGAGCGTTGCCCGACGGACGCGGATGGGCCGTTGCGAGTGAGACATGCGGGCTCGATGCCGTTGGCGCACAGTTTGTTCGCGATATCGAGCCTGGTGAAATCGTGAAAGTCAGTGCGGTTGGTTTGGAGTCGGAGCAGGGAGCCGAGCAGTGCGCTCGAGCATTCTGCATTTTCGAGTACGTGTACTTTGCGCGACCTGACAGCATGCTGGACGGGGAGGTCGCGTATCACGCCCGAAGGCGTATGGGTCGCATATTAGCCCAGGAAGCGCCAGTTGAAGCAGACATGGTGCTTGGGGTTCCTGACTCCGGGGTTCCGCCAGCTCTTGGTTACGCTGAGGAAAGCGGAATTCCGTATGGTGACGGCATCGTGAAGAACCGCTACGTCGGACGCACGTTCATACAGCCCACCCAAGAGATGCGGCAAATGGGCATTCGCATCAAGCTCAATCCATTGCCGTCAATGATTCGCGGGAAGCGCCTCGTGGTCATCGACGACTCGATTGTGAGGGGCAACACGTCAAAGAAGCTCGTCGAGATGCTTCGCGAGGCTGGTGCCACCGAAGTCCACTTGCGCATTGTGAGCCCTGAAGTGCTCTGGCCGTGCTTTTATGGCATCGACACCGACACACGCGATCAGCTGATCGCGGCCAACATGACGCATGAGGAAATGGTGCGTTCGATCGGTTGCGATTCCCTTGCATTCATTAGCTTGCCTGGGTTGCATGACGCCATCCATTCAGAGCACGACGGTTTTTGCGATGCGTGCTTCAGTGGAAACTACCCCGTGGAGATTCCCCTGTCGCTCAAAAGGAAGGGGAAGTTTTACGGCAAATGAGTGGCGAAAACGAGCTCCATTGCGGCAGTGCAACTCATTGGCATGAATGGGTCGCACTGCCGTCATGGAACTCATTCGTTACAAGCGCATTTCGCGAAGCAAGCGAAAACCGGTCGAAACAATGCAGTTCTATGTTTTTGTCAGGTCGATGTTGAAGGAGGATGCGTTGAAATTCACGAAGATGCAGGGTATCGGCAATGACTACGTATACGTGAACTGCTTTGACCAAGCCGTTGACAACCCCAGTTCGCTTTCGCGCATGGTGAGTGATCGACACTTCGGAATCGGATCCGATGGCCTTATCCTCATCAGGCCTTCGGTAAAGGCAGACTTCTTCATGGAAATGTTCAACGCTGATGGCTCGCGTTCCGCGATGTGCGGAAACGGGATTCGTTGTGTGGGGAAGTACGTTTACGACCATGGCCTCACTGACAAAACGGAACTTACTGTGAACACGCTTGACGGGGTGAAGTATCTGACGCTCGATGTAGAAGAGGGGCATGTCGTTTCCGTGACCGTCGACATGGGCGAACCGCACCTCGATCCTGCCACCATCCCCGTTTTGGCAACTCGGTCTCCCGTTGTTGCAGAGCCCATAGAAATCGGGGCCAGACGATTCGAGATGACGTGCGTTTCAATGGGAAACCCCCATGCTGTCATTTTCGTCGACAGCACGATTGATTATCCGGTTCACGAAATCGGTCGTGCCTTCGAATTCCACCCGACTTTCCCAGAGCGGGTGAATGCGGAATTCGTCGAAGTACTGAACCGTAGCGAGGTGAACATGCGCGTTTGGGAGCGTGGTGCAGGCGAGACCCTCGCCTGCGGAACCGGCGCTTGCGCGAGCACAGTGGCAAGCGTGCTCAACGGTCTGACCGACGATGAGGTCACGGTCCATCTGATAGGCGGCGATTTGTTCGTACGATGGGACAGGCAGCTGAACAGAGTGTTCATGTCGGGGCCAGCTGCGACTGTGTTCGAAGGCGAAATCGATACCAGCCAGTGCCCAGTTGACGATCCTCCGCATGTGGTCGATCCGAGCTGGTAGCAGATGACAGGAAACAAGGCTGTGCGATGAGCCGCACCACGTAACGGAACTCATCGTGCGCATCCGGCAAGGAGGCCGAAATGTTCAAAGCAAACGAAAACTACCTGAAGCTTCCCGGCGATTACCTGTTTTCCACGGTGGCTGCAAAGATCGATGAGTTTTGCAAAACGAATCCTGACAAGGCTGGGGATATCGTGCGTTTGGGAATTGGCGATGTGACCCAGCCTCTTGCGCCGTCGATCATCGAAGCCTTGCATACCGCCGTTGACGAGATGGCTGACGCAAGGACGTTTCGCGGATACACGCCTGATTTGGGCTACGACTTTCTACGTGAGGCGATTGTCGAAAACGATTTTGCAACTCGAGGTGCAGAAATCTTTCCCGATGAAGTGTTCGTGAGTGACGGGGCCAAGTCCGATTCCTCTAACATTCAGGAGATCTTCGATGCCAAAGCCCGCGTTGCCGTATGCGACCCAGTGTATCCGGTCTACATCGATTCCAACGTCATGGCTGGCCGTACGGGCGTGCGCGACGAATCGACCGGGCTCTGGAGCAATGTGACGTACATGCCATGCACCCAAGAGAATGATTTTCTGGCCGATCTTCCGGATCCGGATGCCGATATCTCGCTCATCTACCTTTGTTTCCCCAACAATCCAACCGGTGCAGCTATCGACAAGCCCCGCCTCCAATCGTGGGTAGACTACGCCAACGAGCATGGTTCCGTAATCGTCTACGATGCCGCATATGAGGCGTTCATCACTGACCCAGATCTTCCGCATTCGATTTACGAATGCGAAGGTGCGCGCAACTGTGCCATCGAGATTCGCAGCTTCTCGAAGAGCGCAGGCTTCACAGGCACTCGCCTCGGCTACACTGTCGTTCCATATGACATAACAGACAAAGATGGCGTGCCCATGCGGAATTTGTGGGCGAGGCGGCATGGGACGAAATTCAACGGTGCGCCCTACATCGTCCAACGCGCCGGCGAGGCGGTTTTCAGCGATCGAGGTCAGCGCGAGACGAAAGAGCAGATACTCCGTTACATGGAAAACGCGCGCATCATTCGAGAGGGCCTCAATGAAGCGGGCTACACCGTTTTCGGCGGTGTGAATGCGCCCTACCTGTGGCTCAAAACGCCGGGCGGCATGAGCTCGTGGGATTTCTTCGACTATCTCCTCGAATCCATTCAGGTGGTCGGAACGCCGGGTTCCGGTTTCGGTCCAAGTGGGGAAGGGTATTTCCGACTCACGGCTTTCGGGTCGCAAGAGGCCGCCATCGAGGCTGTCAGCAGAATAAAAGCGCTGTAGAGGGGAAAAAGAGTTCCATCCCAGCCGCTCAGATTGCCAGTCCGTTTCATGACCGTTAACTCCCGGTTTCGAAACACAAGCGCAAAGCTCTCGAAACATAGCCGCCTTATTTTCGAAGTGGTCCTAATGAAACTACCACCGAGAAAGGGGCGATCATCATGGGACGAATCGCCGAGGAGTACGGCACGCTCGTTTTCAACGACCACACCATGCAGGAGCTTTTGCCATCAGCGACATACAAAGCGCTTGCAAAGACGATTAAGCAGGGCGAACCGCTCGACTTGGAAGTGGCCAACGTTGTGGCTCACGCCATGAAGGAATGGGCGGTCGCTCACGGCGCAACTCACTACACGCATTGGTTCCAGCCCCTGAGCGGTATCACCTCCGAGAAGCATGACGCGTTCGTCAATCCCCAAAAGGACGGGCGCGCGATCATGACGTTTTCGGGCAAGGCGCTGATCCAGGGCGAGCCCGACGCATCGTCGTTCCCGAGTGGCGGCGTACGCGCCACGTTCGAGGCGCGTGGATATACAGCCTGGGATCCGACCAGCTACGCGTTCATCAAAGATGACGTGCTGTGCATTCCAACGGCGTTCTGCAGTTACACAGGTGAGGCGCTCGACAAGAAGACGCCGCTGCTCAGGTCTATGGAAGCGGTGTCGCAACAGGCTTGCAAAGTGCTCGCGCTCTTCGGCCAGGACGTTCCGCGCGTCACCACAACGGTTGGCGCCGAGCAGGAATACTTCCTCATCAAGGAATCCGATTATGAGCAGCGCCAGGACCTCATCCTGACGGGCCGCACGCTTTTCGGGGCGCCGCCGTGCAAGGGCCAAGAGATGGAAGAGCACTATTTCGGCGCCATCCGTCCGACGGTGAGCGAGTTCATGAAGGAGCTCGACGAGGAGCTTTGGAAGCTTGGGATTGCTGCCAAGACGAAGCACAACGAAGTGGCACCTTGCCAGCATGAGCTTGCGCCCATGTTCACCATCAGCAACGTAGCCATTGACCACAACCTCTTGACGATGGAGTTCATGCGCACCATTGCAAGCCGGCATGGTCTCGTATGCCTGCAACATGAGAAGCCGTTCGTGGGAATCAACGGGTCGGGCAAGCACAACAACTGGTCGATAGCCACCGATTCGGAGAACCTGCTCGATCCAGGCAAGACACCTGCTTCGAACCTGCGCTTCCTTGTGTTCCTGACAGCCGTCGTGAAAGCCGTCGACGACTATCAAGATCTTCTCCGCATTGCGGTTGCAAGTGCCGGCAACGATCATCGCCTGGGCGCGAACGAAGCTCCACCGGCTGTCATCTCCATGTTCCTGGGCGACGAGCTCGGACGGGTGGTCGACGCCATCATCGCCGGCGAAGAGGGCGAAACCGTCGAAGCCGTTTACATGGATTTGGGCGTGTCCGTATTGCCGAGTTTCGAGCGTGACAACACGGACCGCAACCGCACGAGCCCATTTGCGTTCACGGGCAACAAGTTCGAATTCCGCATGCCCGGCAGCCAGATCAACCTTGCCGATGCCAACACGATCCTCAACACGATCGTCGCGAAGTCGCTCAAGTGCTTCTGCGAGGCCGTCGATGGTGCCAGCGATTTCGAGAAGGCAGCGTACAAATGGGTGCGCACGACGTTGGCCGAACACCAGAGAATCATCTTCAACGGCGATGGCTACACCGACGAGTGGATCGAAGAGGCCGAACAGCGCGGATTGCTCAACCTGAAATCGACGGTTGATGCGGCGCCGCACATGCTCGATCCGAAGAACATCGAGCTGTTCGAAGAGTTTGGTGTTTTGAACGAAATCGAGAATCGGAGCCGTTACGAGGTGAAGCTCGACACGTACTCCAAGCTCATCAACATCGAGGGGCAGACGATGAGCCATATGACCAAGCGGAAGATCGCCCCCGCCGTGAGCGCGTACGCAGAGCAGATTGCTGCAACGATAAATGCCAAGAAGCAAGCGAATCCCGATTTGCAGCCGACAGCCGATCTGAAGCTTCTGGACAAGTTGAATGACGGAGCGAACGAGATTTCAGACGCGCTCGATGTTTTGGACGCAGCGCTCGTGAAGGCTCATGACACCAGCGATGCGCTGGAGAAAGCGCGCGCCTATCATGACGAGGTGCTCGCCGCCATGCAGAGCCTGCGCGCCGTGTGCGATTGCATGGAGGGAATCGTTTCGACCGAAGCGTGGCCGCTTCCCACGTACAACAAGATCCTCTTCTACTGCTAGCTTTGCTGCAGACAGTGCCGAAGCTGGGTTCCGCCCAGCTTCGGCACGTGCTCGTTGCGGGATGAGTTTCTTTGCGGTAGTGCGACTCGTTGTGCGTAATGAGTCGCACTACCGCAAAGAGGCCCATGGAGTTCAGGAAAGTCATCTTCACCCATTGGGAAAGGAAGCGATAATGAGCGACCTTGCGGAGTGCATGCTGGCGGCAACATCGAAGCCCAGGCAAAAGGCTGCACTCCTCGTGTTGGAAGACGGAACCACGTTTCAAGGTACGGCGTGCGGCGCCCAAGGAGAGGCGTATGGGGAGATGTGCTTCAACACGTCGCTCGAAGGTTATGTCGAGGTCATAACCGACCCCTCGTATGCAGGCCAAGTGGTTGCGATGACGTATCCCCAGATAGGGAATTACGGAGTGTGCATAGAGGACGCGCAAGCTGCTCATCCAGCCTTGCGTGGTCTTGTCGTGCGCGACATGTGCTACACACCCTCGAATTGGCGCAGCAACATTACGCTTCCCGATTATCTCGAGCGCGAGGGGGTTGTGGCCATCGAGGGAATCGACACGCGTGCGCTCGTCAGACACGTGCGCGACCATGGCGCGATGCGTGCGGTGCTGTCGACCGAAGATATGGACGCAGAAAGCCTTCTTGCCAAAGTGAGGGACAGCGAGCTCTTGGTGGGAATGAACCTGGTCGAAACGGTCTCCTGCACCGAAGCACACCCATTCGACCAAGCTGAAAACGTTGACAGTCGTTCGTTCGCACTTGCCCCTGCGGTTCCTGCTCGCCATCGCGTGGTCGTTTACGATTGCGGAGCAACACGCTCCATTCTGCAGGAACTTGTACGCGTCGGATGCGCGGTAACCGTGGTTCCTTGGAACACGCCGGCTTCCGAAGTGCTCGGCATGGATCCCGATGGCGTATTCGTTTCGAACGGACCAGGTGACCCAGACGCCGTTCAGGCAACGTATGCGCAGGTTGGAAAGTTGCTTGGGAAGGTTCCGCTGTTCGGAATCTGCATGGGCCATCAGATGATCTGCAAAGCAGCCGGCGGCGCCATGGAAAAGCTCAAGTTCGGCCACCATGGCGGCAACCATCCCGTCATAAACCTGCAAACACGGCGAGTGGAGATTACTGCGCAGAACCACGGATTCAATCTTGTGTTCCCCAGTCTTGGGCAGCTTGTGTCAAATGGGCTGGGAGACATTTCGGACCATCCTGACGACCTGCGCTGGTGGGTCGATGCAAACCGAATGCCAATCGTCGAGAACAAGCGCTTCGGCAGAATCGCACTTACGCACGTAAACCTCAACGACGGCACGGCCGAAGGCATCGCGTTCGCCGACATCCCCGCCTTTTCAGTGCAATACCACCCTGAGGCTTGTCCCGGGCCTACCGATTCGCATTACTTGTTCACGGCCTTTTCGCGGCTCATGGACGGACATGATGACTATTTGGATATCGACATTGCGAAAGACCGCCTTGAAGGCTGGAGGTTCTAGTCATGCCGAAGAGAACTGATATTCGCACGATTCTCGTCGTCGGCTCAGGCCCGATCATCATTGGACAGGCATGCGAGTTCGATTACTCGGGTGCCCAAGCGTGCAAGGTCTTACGCGAAGAGGGCTACCGCATCGTCCTCGTCAACAGCAATCCGGCCACCATCATGACCGATCCGGGTCTTGCGGATCGCACGTACGTCGAACCGATAACGGCAGAGTTCGTGGAAAAGATCATCGCGAAAGAAAAGCCCGATGCACTCCTGCCCACGCTCGGCGGCCAAACGGCTCTCAACGTAGCCGTTGAGCTTGCAGAATCCGGCGTGCTCGAGCGATACGGGGTCGAGATGATCGGCTGCAGCTTGTCGGCCATACAGCGGGGCGAAAACCGCAGGCTCTTCAACGAGTGCATGGATGAGTTGGGAATTGGGACAGCCCGTTCGGGCTATGCGTACTCGGTCGACGACGCCTTGGCCCTCGTGGACAGCATCGGGTTGCCGGTTGTGCTGAGACCTTCATTCACTCTCGGTGGGGCAGGTGGGGGCATTGCCCACGACGCAGATGAACTTGCGCGAATCGTTTCCCAAGGAATCGAGCTATCGCCAATTGGCGAGGTGCTTGTGGAGGAGAGCATCGAGGGCTGGAAAGAGTTCGAGATGGAGGTCGTGCGCGACCGAGCTGGTAACGGCATCGTGGTGTGCTCGATCGAGAACCTCGATCCCATGGGAGTGCACACGGGCGACTCGATAACGGTGGCGCCTGCTCAAACGCTCTCGGATGTGGAATACCAGCGCATGCGCACGGCCTCGCTTGCCGTGCTTGAAAAGGTTGGTGTCGAGACGGGTGGTTCGAATGTGCAGTTCGCCGTGAACCCGGCAGACGGGCGCATGGTGATCATCGAGATGAATCCGCGCGTTTCGCGCTCGTCGGCCCTCGCGTCCAAGGCGACAGGCTTTCCCATCGCCAAAGTTGCTGCGCGATTGGCGGTCGGCTACACGTTGCCCGAGATCGAGAACGACATCACAGGGACGACGTCAGCCTGTTTCGAGCCGAGCATCGACTATTGCGTCGTGAAGGCTCCGCGCTTTGCATTCGAGAAGTTCCAGGATTCCGATGATACGCTGTCGACCCGCATGAAGGCGGTCGGCGAAGTGATGGCGATTGGAAGGACCTTCGAGGAGGCATTGGGCAAGGCGCTCCGCTCTTTGGAGAACGGCCGCGCGGGGCTTGGCGTCGACGGGCACGTGCGTGCCTCGGAGAGCAAGGAGGGGTATGCCGCCCTGCTCGAGCGGCCGACATGCGACCGCATCGTGTACATCGGATGTGCGCTTCGTTGCGGCTGGACGCCAGCGGAAGTGCACGAGGCCACGGGGATCGATCGCTTCTTCCTCGACCGCATGGCCGATGTCGTCGCCGTCCAAGAAGCGTTGCGCGGAGCGCGGATAGACGACATGGATGAAGAGGCATTTCGTGTAGCAAAGCGCCACGGTCTCTCCGATGTCCAAATCGCCTTCCTCACGAACTCCACCGAAATCATCGTTCGCACGCGCAGAAAGGCGCTTGGCGTCTTGCCTGTGTTCAAGACGGTGGATACATGCGCTGCCGAATTCGACAGTTCGACTGCGTACTTGTACAAGACCTACGAAAACGAGTCGGACCACCGTAATGCGACTTATTCGGCTCAATCCACGAAGCCCAAAGCTCTCATCTTGGGCGCGGGCCCGAACCGAATAGGCCAGGGAATCGAGTTCGATTACTGTTGCGTTCATGCTTCCTATGCGCTTCGCGATGCGGGCTACGAGACCATCATGGTCAATTGCAATCCCGAAACGGTTTCGACCGACTACGACACCTCCGACAAGCTCTACTTCGAGCCGCTCACGTTCGAGGACGTCATGGACATCGTCGATGTCGAGCGACCTGCCGGCGTCGTTGCCACGCTGGGCGGACAAACCCCGCTGAAGCTCGCCCGCGCCTTGGAGGAGGCAGGTGTGCCACTCATGGGGACCGGCGCCGATGCGATAGACCTTGCAGAGGATCGCGATCGATTTGCTGAAATGCTCGACGGTTTGGGAATCGCATATCCACCTGCGGGCGATGCCTTCACGCTCGACGAGGCCATGCGGGTTGCCGATCGCATTGGTTTCCCGCTGCTCGTGCGTCCGAGCTACGTGCTTGGGGGGCGGGGCATGGCCATTGTGTACGATGCGCAGCAACTGCGTCGCTACATGAAAGAAGCCTCTCGGATATCGCCCGACCATCCCGTATATCTTGACAAGTTCCTCGAATCGGCTGTGGAGGTCGACCTCGATTGCGTTTGCGATGGTGACGATGTGTATGTGGGGGGCGTTCTCGAACATATCGAGGAAGCGGGGATTCACTCGGGCGATTCGGCTTGCTGTATACCGCCGTTCTCGTTGTCGGATGCCCTTATCGTCCAGTTGCGCGACATCGCGTGGCGTCTAGCTTTGAGCATCGGCGTGCGTGGCCTTCTCAATATCCAGTTCGCCGTGAAAGATCAAGTGATCTATGTGATTGAGGCAAACCCGCGTGCAAGTAGGACCGTGCCGTTCGTGTCAAAGGCGACTGGGGTGCCTCTTGCGAAGGTCGCTGCACGTGTGATGGCGGGCGAGCAGCTTTCGGACATGGGCCTTCCGCGCGACGATCGAGAACTTGGTTACTGCGCTGTGAAGGAAGCCGTCATGCCGTTCGGCCGGTTTCCTGGCTCCGATGTCGTTTTGGGCCCGGAGATGAAATCGACTGGAGAGGTCATGGGCATCGCCCTAACGTTTCCCGCCGCGTACGCCAAGAGCCAGTTGGCGGTTTCCTACGATCTTCCCAGTTCTGGTGGTGTCTTCATAAGCGTTGCCGACCGCGACAAGCGCTCCATCGCTGCGATAGCGCGCGATTTCGCGCGCTTGGGGTTCAACGTGGTGAGTACGGGCGGAACGGCAAAAACGCTCGCTGCATCGGGCGTTCCATGCAGGAAAGTCAACAAAGTCAGCGAAGACCATCCGAACATTGCCGATTTGATTGCAGACGGAGAGATTCAGCTGATCATCAACACTCCGTTCGGACACGGGCCGCGCGGAGATGGATATGAGTTGCGCCTTGCCGCTGTGCGCTATGGCGTGACGTATGCCACAACCATTGCTGCTGCACAGGCTTTTGCAGCAGCCATGGAAGTTGCTCGCGACGAAGGACTTGGGATTGTGGCACTTCAAGATTTGCCCCAATGGGCATGAGTGAAGGGCGGCGACTTGAAAGCGTGCGCTGCTCGTTTGAGTGAAAGGGATTATTCATGTGCGGAATCGTAGGCTATACGGGATTTGAGCCAGCTGCGCCAGTTTTGCTGGAAGGACTCGCGAAGCTGGAATATCGCGGATACGATTCGGCAGGAATAGTGGTCATCGAGGGAGATGAGCTGCAGGTTGTGCGCCGCAGAGGCAAGGTTGCGGAACTGGCTCATACCGTCCGGCACTTCGATTTGTCGGGAACGTGCGGCATCGGGCACACCCGCTGGGCGACGCACGGTAGGCCATCGGAGGCCAATGCCCACCCACACGTATCGTGTGCGGGCGATATCGCTGTCGTGCACAACGGCATCATAGAGAACTTCGCAGATTTGCGCGAAGAGCTGGAAAGCCGAGGTCACATCTTCCGAAGTGAGACGGACACCGAGGTGATCGCCCATTTGGTGGAAGAAGCATATGCGAGCGTGGTTCGCGGAAAAGCACGCAGCCGCGATGCCAAGGGTTTGGTCGAAGCCGTTCGCATAGCAAGCATGCGGTTGGTTGGCTCATACGGCCTGGCAGTGGCGAGTTCGCACGAGCCAGGTGTCATAGTCGCCACGCGCAGGGACATGCCCATCATCGTGGGCGTTGCCGATACGGGAGCGTATGTTGCATCCGATGCCATTGCCGTGATCGGCGCCACGCGCGACGTGGTCTATTTGGAGGATGGCCAGCTCGCACGGCTCACGCCCGACGCCGTCGAGTTCTTCGACGACCGTGGCGTGTCCATTTCGCAGGAGACCACGCATATTTCTTGGGATATGGGCGTCGCCGAAAAGGGTGGTTACCCCGATTTCATGCTGAAGGAAATCCACGAACAGCCTCGTGTCATCCGCGACACGTTGGCGGGGCGCTTGGTGGCAGGGCGTTTGGAGATCGACGAGCTCGACATGACATCAGAAGAGCTGAACCTCATCGACCGTGTGTACGTCATCGCATGCGGAACGAGCTACCATGCGGGCCTCATTGCAAAGGAGATGATAGAAGGCTGGGCACGCATTCCAACCGAAGTCGAAGTTGCGAGTGAATTCCGTTACCGCAATCCCATCATCACGCCGACGACACTCGTTGTTGCCGTGTCCCAGTCAGGCGAGACGGCTGACACGTTGGCTGCCATACGCGATGCGCGCATCAAAGGCGCTCGCGTGTTCGGCATCACGAACGTGCTGGGCAGTCCTGTTGCACGCGAATCAGATGGGGTCATCTACACGAAGGCGAACAAGGAAATTGCCGTCGCCTCGACGAAATCGTTCCTTGGCCAGGTGGTGAGTTTGACGCTTCTAGCTTTGTTGCTTGCTCAAGCGAAAGGCAAGCTGCGTATGAAGCAGATCAGGCTCATTTTCCGTGAACTTGCAGACACAGCCGAGCAGGTTGAGCGTGTCTTGTCTAACACGTCAGCCATCGAGGATGCCGCAAGTGCCTGCGTTGATGCTAAGAGCGCCTTGTTCGTCGGCCGCGGGATGGGGGCGGCAATTGCGCGCGAAGGAGCCCTCAAGCTCAAGGAGATCAGCTACTTGCACGCTGAAGCCTATCCAGCTGGCGAGATGAAGCACGGCCCTATCGCACTGATTGAAGATGGTTTCCCTGTCATCGCGATTGCAACGCAAAGTCCGGTGTACGACAAGGTGATTTCGAACTTGCAGGAAAGCCGTGCGCGTGGAGCGCTCGTCATCGCTATTGCGACGGAAGGCGATGAAGCGATACGTGAACATGCCGACCACGTCATCTACATCCCGAAGGTGCGCGACTTGCTGTCTCCCATCACGGCGAGCGTGCCATTGCAATTGCTTGCTCGCTCGATTGCCGTCATGCGTGGTTGTGATGTCGATCAACCGCGCAATCTGGCGAAGTCAGTAACGGTAGAGTAGGTTGTTCCACAGCCTGATGAGTCGCATTACCGCAATGGAGCTCATTTCAAGTTGGCGATACCGAGCTTGGCGCACATGAATGCATTTGCTTCTCGTTCAACCGAATCATCGAGCGGCATGAGCGGCGTTGACGCAGGATAGCCATTCCTGACCGCGCGCCGTGCAAGGGCCCGATCAAGCAGCCAATCGGCGATTTCGGGGTTTTTTGCAAGCAGCGGACCGTGAAGATAGGTTCCAACGACGTTTCGATACCGTGCGCCGTCTGCGCCGTCCTCGTCGTTGTTGCCTTTTCCGTTCTTGCCGATGATGAGGCCGAATGGTTCGCATTCACCTCCGAGGAACGTGCGGCCGGCATGGTTTTCGTAACCGATGACGGGCATGTTTGCCAGCGTGCTGCTCAGTGCGATGTTGCCGACAATGCGGTTGTGGGAACCGCCTTCGACGCGTTTCGTCGTGATGTCAAGGATGCCGAGGCCTGGGATGCTTTCGTCTCCCGCTAACCATTCATGGCCGAGTATTTGGAAGCCACCGCAAATGGAGAGCAGAACCCCATCGTCTTCAACGTAGTTGCGGAGCTCCTCAGCTTGCTCGAGCAAATCAAGTGAAGCCAGATGCTGTTCGCGGTCAGGTCCTCCGCCGAGGAAAACGATGTCGGCCATGGAATAATCCCCGTACTGCCCATGGCTCACACGGATGATTTCCACCTCGATGCCCCTTGCCCGTCCGCGCTCGGCGAGTATGACAACGTTTCCGCTATCGCCGTAGAGGTTTAATAGCTCAGGATACATATGGACTATTGTGAGCTTCTCGGTTGTTTCATATGAGTTGGCCGCAAAATCCGTTTCATTACGGGAATGAGGCTCATCAAGATGAGTCGCGCTCCCGAAATGGAGCTCATTTTGCAATCGGTCAAACTGGTCTTTCACATCGGGTAGGGCGGTGTAGTTCGCGACGGCGAAGAGGCTTGCTTCGGCTGAGAAACCGTGCGCTTTGACGAGGAAATCCTTAGCATCATCGATCAGGCGCGCGTCGATTCCGGCGTATTTGAGACGAACTTGCAAATCGTTGCGCCTGATGCCTCCGGCGAACACCTCCAGGTTTTCCACGTCGGACAGTTCTTGGAAGTCGACATCCCAAAGCCACGATACGTCATGGCCGTCGGCCTCCCTGTCGTTGATGAAGAAGGCAGCGGCTTTCGGACCAGGTTCGTCCTGGATGGTCTTCAGGTTCTGGTTGAAGCCAATGGGATTCTTCGCCAGGTTCAACAACAGCTGATGGCCGGCGATCAGATAATTCTGAAGCCGTCCGTTTCGATGGTCGAAATGTGCGAGGGCATCGTCGACGAAGGATGGAGACAGCTTGCAACACGAGGCGGCCGTGCAGGTGGCAAGCGCGTTGTACAGCATGTACGTTTCCGGGAATGGAACGTTGATGCGTGCTTCTTCCGTGTGGGCGCGCATTGTGAACGACATGCTTGCATGCGACTTAACCACGTTGCACGCGAGGAAATCGGGCTGGGGGCGTTTGAAGCCGCAAGCCGGGCACTCGTAAGCGCCCAATTGCCCGTATTGCCTCCATTCGTAGATGAGCAACGAATCACATCGTTGGCACATGCTTGCATCAGACACGGTGTTTTGCGCCAAGCAGAGGTCTTCTTCAATTCCGAACGCGATGCATTCGTTCTCGACAAGATTGGCTATCGCCTGGCACAGGGGATCGTCCGCATTGTAGACAAGCGTCGTTTGTGGTGACGCTGTCAGCGCTCGTGCAACTGCTTCCTGGATGTGGTCAATCTCGCCCATTCGGTCGAGCTGGTCACGGAACAGGTTCAAAAGGACGACGAAATCGGGTTTGAGTTGGGGAGTGATCCTTGGAAGCCAGAGTTCATCGCTTTCGAAGATGCCCCAATCGGCTTGCTGCGCATGGAGCAAGGCAGTGGCAACACCCGAATCCAGATTGGCGCCCGTGCGGTTGCATGCAACGGATTTGCCGGCGTGCTCGAAGGCGTCGGCAAGCAGGTTTGTCACAGTTGTCTTCCCGTTTGTTCCAACAACTACGATTGTACCTGCACGAATACGCGGAAGCAGGTGGGCCATAAGGTTCGGGTCGATGGCGAGACCCGCTTTGCCGGGAAAGTTGGATGCTGGTCTATGAAACACCCTTTGAAGCCCCCATGTTGTGGCAGCTCCGAGTGCTTTTGCGAGCTTAAATCTCAAACCCATGTTCAAGCTCCGATCAAAGCGCTTGCCCTGCACGGCAGATTCGATCGTCCTACACGGCGGATTCACCGTGCTCCCGCGTGCGGATGCGCACGACTTCTTCAATGGGGCTGATGAAGATTTTCCCGTCTCCCACTTCGCCTGTGCAGGCCGTTTCACAGATGATGTTCACCAGCCTGTCCACATCATCGTCGGCGACGATGAGCTCGAACTTCACTTTCGGAATCATGTTCAACAAGACTTCGGTGCCGCGGTAGTATTCCGACCAGCCATGCTGGTTTCCACAGCCCATCACCTGCGTGATGGTCATGCCTGACACATTAGCCGTGAACAGCGCCTCCTTCAGTGGTTCGAGCTTTTCAGGTCTTGTTATGGCGGAAACTCTTTTCATGCTTTGCTCCTCAGTCCATATTCGAATCTGCAGTTTGTGTTTTCGTGCGGGGGATGGTCGTGCGCGGGACGAGCTTCCTGCTGCTCTCTCCGAAGAAGACCTCATACCAGCACAGGAAACAATAGACGTTCCAGATGCGCATCATTTTCAGCTTGCTTCGGCCTTCGACGGTGGCGAAGTCGGCCGATCGGTGGTTGTCGAGCATTTCCACGAGATAGTCGACGTTGAAGAACTCGCGGGCGATTGGCGACGTGAACGCCTCCTTGATGCGCTCGTAGTACAAGTCGGTCTGAAGCCACACTGTTAACGGAGTGATGAAGGGTTGCTTGGGCATGTTGGCCGTTTTCTTCTGGAAGCCCAGTCTGCTCGCGGCGACACGTAGCGCGTATTTCGAATGCTCTCCGTCGACGCGGCATGACGTGGGTAGCTGTAGCGCTACGTCCAGCACGCGCTTGTCGAGGAAGGGCACGCGCAATTCGAGCGAATGCGCCATCGACATCTTGTCGGCTTTGAGACAGATGTCAAAAGGCATGTACGACATCATGTCGACGTACTGCGTCTGGGTGATGATGTCGACATCCTGCTTCGCGGCTTGGTTGAAATGCGGTTCGCACCATTTCCAAGGTTTGCAGGGTCCTTCGTAACCGCGAAGCACCTTGGGTACTTCGTCCCACATGTAGTTCATGACGGCGCGCTGGTAGCTGCGTTCGGGCCCTCCCGCGCCGCGCATTGCGAAATGGCGGCCATGGAACGGAGGCATCCTCTCGGCGATGGCACCCGCGACGGCACGCAGGGGATATGGTATCAACTTGAAGTACCTCTCGAACTCGAACTGATCGTGATAGATCCAATAACCGCCGAACAGCTCGTCGGCGCCCTCGCCCGATTGCACCACTTTCACTTGCTTGCTTGCCAAGCGCGACACGAAAAAGAGCGGGATGGCGCTCGGCGCTCCGAGCGGCTCGTCCATGTGGTATTGCTCGGTAGGCACGATGTCGATGAATTCCTCGGCGCTGACCTGTGTTTCCCAATTGGGAAGATTCGCCCATTCGGCGAAGCTGCGCGAATCGGCGAGCTCGTCGAGTTTGATATCGAAATCGGGCAATGAGGCGATTTCGGCGAGCTTCTCCTCGCAGCCGATGTCGTATCCAACTGAAAACGTTTTGACGTGATCGGCGTGCTGGCCCATGCAGTAAGCTGCAAGCGACGAATCGATTCCGCCAGATAGGAAGCTGCCAATCTCGACGTCGGCGATTTCGTGCGCTGTGACCGATTCGTCGAACGTTTCGTTCACGATGTCGGCCCATTCTTCGAGTGTTTTCGACTCGTCGATTTTGTAGGTGATGCGGAAGAAGCACTCGGTCTTCATTCTTCCGTCCTTGAACACCATGAAATGTCCGGGGAGCAACTTGTGCACGCCGGCGAACATGGTCTGCGAATCGTTCAAATACTCGAAGCACAGGTATTGTGGGAGTGCTTGGCGATTGATTTCGGGCGTGAACTTCGGGTGTGCGTAAAACGCTTTGATTTCGGAACCATAGATAAGCCGATCGCCGTCCTGCGTGTAGTAGAGCGGCTTGATACCGAAGATATCGCGTGCGCATACGAGCTGACCTCGCACATCATCCCAGATTGCAATGGCGAACATGCCGCGCAGGCGCTCGAACACGCCCACTCCCCATTCTTCGTAGCCGTGCACGATGGTCTCGGTATCGCCTTTGGTGGTGAATTCATAGCCCGCCTCGCGCAGCTCTTCGCGCAGTTCCTTGAAGTTATAGATTTCCCCGTTGAAGGTGACAATTACGTCGCCCTGAGCGTTTTTCATAGGCTGCGGGCTGCCTTCGAGGTCGATGATGGACAGCCGACGGAAGCCCATCGCAATCCGCTCGTTGACGTAATAGCCATCATCGTCTGGGCCGCGATGTCTGATGCGTTCAGCCATATCGTGCACGATGGCGTAGTTGGTTTCCTTGTCGTAGTCGACTGTCGAAAACCCCACGAATCCGCACATGTGCGCGCTTCCTCCTTCCTGCAAATGAGTTCCATTGCGGTAGTGCGACTCATTTTGATGTTTGCAAACCGAATCGCACCGCCGCAATGGGGCTCATCCGAACTTCGTTGCTAGTCCAATCCCAAATATGCCGGGTAGGCGCTCTCTCCATGGGCGGCCACGTCGAGGCCACGCGCCTCGTCTGCCTCGCTCACGCGCAGCGTTCCGTCGTAGACGGCTTTCACGACCAAGCCGATGACCAGTCCTCCGACGATGACGAAGGCGAGTGTTACCAGGATGCCGAGCAGCTGGCTCAAGAGCAGAGACGGATCGCCCGTGTAGAGAAGTCCGCCGAAGTCGGTCCATGACAGTTCAGGAACGCAGAACACGCCAGTGAGGATGCCGCCGACGACGCCGCCCACCGAGTGGCAACCGAAGGCGTCGAGTGCATCGTCGTATCCGATCTTGCGCTTTACCATGGATATTGCGAAGAAGCAGCAAGGTGCGGTGATGAGTCCGATGATGATGGCTGCCCATGGTTCGACGAAGCCGGCAGCTGGCGTCACGCCAACGAGCCCGGCCACGAGACCTGTGCAGGCGCCGACGAGCGTGGGTTTGCGCACGCGGACGCGTTCGACCAGTATCCATGCGAGCATTCCGGCAGCTGAAGCGGCTACGGTGTTCAGCAGCGCGAGCGCCGCTGTGCCGTCAGCCGCGAACTGCGAGCCTGCGTTGAAACCAAACCAGCCGAACCAGAGCAGCGCGGCGCCGAGCGCTACGAATGGGATGTTGTGTGGGCGGTAGCTCACAAGGCCGAATCCTCGGCGGCCGCCGAGCAGCAAGCACAGGACGAGTCCAGTCACGCCTGAGCTGATGTGCACAACATCGCCGCCTGCAAAGTCCAACGCGCCAATCATATCGCCGATAAGCGACCCTTCGCCGCCCCAGACCATATGCGCGAGGGGTGCATACACGAGAGGAATCCACAGCACGATGAACAGCGAAATGGCTCCAAATTTCATGCGGCCCGCAACGGCACCCGTGATGATAGCGCACGTGATCATGCAAAACGCCATTTGGAAACAAATGTTGATGATGGCGGGATACGCATCACCTTCAGGTACGTTCGCCGTTTGAGCAAGCATTTCCTGGGTAGCCGCGAAGCAACCCAATTGGTCGAAGCCGCCGAAGAACGGAATCGAGCCATCTCCGCCGTAAGCGAACGACCATCCGCAGACAATCCACATCACTCCGACCAGGCCGATAATGCTCATGACCATGATCATGGTGTTGATGACGTTCTTACGCCGCGAGAGGCCGCCGTAGAAAAAGGCAAGTCCCGGTGTCATAAGCAGCACGAGCATCGTACACACGATCATGAATGCTGTGGAACCAGTGTCGTACATTGCAACCACCTTCCTTCGGTTCCTTGAACGGTTGCTCTGATTTTTCGCTGGGCGTATTGCTGTTACGTTTCGCGAGGGCTTGGTGAAACGCGGCTTTAACTCCGTTGAAACGGGGTTGCAACACTGCTGGCTTCAGCATTTCGTGAAGAGATGATTGTTGCGGCGAGCTCGCCGACCGACTTCCCGCGGGGAAATTGATTGGGTTTCTCACACGGGGAGTGGCTCTTCGAAAAGTGAACAATATGCCGTTCGTATTACGGTATTGTGCAATGTGCTCAATTTAGAACAATAGAGTGTTGCACACGGTATCTTCGCAGCTAACGCCTATAATGATGGGACATCGAACTACATGGGACAGCGTCCGTATCGCTTGATGCGGGCATGCTGGGGGAACCGGGTGGAAATCCCGGACAAGGGCCATTACTGTAACGCGCAAGCGAAGCCAGAGTACCCAGCCTGTCTCTTGGAGTGGCAAACCGTGAACCCCGGTTGTGCGCTCTACAGCATGCTCTGCCGGTTGCCACTCAGCGACGGCACTGTGTCTGTACTGCACATCGGCTCGGCTTCCACAACAACACAATTCGATGGACGCGTTTTCGAAGAGGAAGCGCGGTTGGCAATTGCTGTCCGCGATAGCGATAGGGGCGAAGATGAAGCAAGGCAAGTTGTACGGCGTGAGCGTGGGTCCCGGCGACCCGGAACTCATGACGCTCAAGGCGGTGCGCGCTATCCAGGAAGCCGATGTCTTGGCAGTGCCCAACATCGGGCATAAGCGCCAGACAGCGCTTTCCATCGCTGCGGAATACGCCGAAGGCAAGCTTCAGATCGAATGCTCGACGCCTATGACGCGTGATGCGCAGGTTCGTCAAGCCGCTTATGCCGAAAATGCACGGGTGATTTGCGAGCACCTGGCCGCTGGGCGCAACGTTGCCTATCTGTGCTTGGGTGATATCGGCGTGTATGCCAGCTTCGCGCCTGTGAACGAGCAGGTTCGTGCTGCTGGCTACGAGGTGGAAATCATCCCGGGCGTCACGTCCTTCTCTGCTAGTGCAGCCCGATTGGGCATAGTGCTTTGCGAAGGTTCTGAGCGCCTGCTCGTTTCGCCGGTGATGTCCGGTAACGTCGACGAAATCCTCGACGTTCCTGCCAACAAGGTGTTCATGAAATCAGGCAAAGCCGTGCAGGAGCTGCGCGACAAGCTGGCTGAGCGCGGCGAGCTCGACAAAGCAAGCATGGTCGCAAACTGCGGCCTGCCTGACGAGAAGGTGTTCGAACACCTTGCCGATATCGACGACGACGGCGACTATTTCTCGGTCGTCATCGTGAAAGGATAGCCAAGAAGGGACGGTCCCTTTTTGGTTGTTGGCACGACATGATAGAGATTCGCAACCTCACAAAGAAATTCGGTGACTTCAAAGCCGTCGACCATCTCGATTTGACCATCGAGACGAACGAGTTCATGGGCCTGCTCGGGCCGAACGGCGCGGGCAAGACCACGACCATATCGATGATGTCGACGGTGCTGTTGCCGACCGAGGGCGAAATCCTCGTCGACGGCCAGCCGCTCAACCGCAAGGCCGCTGCGGTCAAGCGCAAGCTTTCGGTTGTGACGCAGGAATACTCGATGCGCCAGGACATGACCATGAACGAGGTCATGGAATACCAAGGGCGTCTGTACTATATGCGCAAAAAAGAGATTAAAGCCAAAACTGCCGAGCTGTTCGAGTTCGCGGGGCTTTCCGATTTCGGGCACCGCACCGTGCGCCACCTGTCGGGCGGTATGAAGCGCAAGCTCATGATTTGCCGTGCGCTCATGGTCGAGCCCGAGATTCTGTTGCTCGACGAGCCGACAGCCGGCATGGATGCGTTGGCACGCCGGCAGATGTGGGATTTGCTGCGCAGTCTGAAAGACCGCAATCTCACGATTCTGCTGACGACCCATTTCATCGACGAAGCGCAGGCTTTGTGCAACCGCGTGGCGTTCATCGACGGCGGCAAGCTCGACGTCGTAGACGCGCCGTTGACGCTCATCGAACAGTTGGGTCCGTTTGCAATCGACTGCATGGAAGACGGGAAACTGGCCAGCAGCTATTTTCCCACGCGCGAAGCGGCCATCGACCGGTTGCGGGAGCTTCCCGACGACGCGGCACTGCGCGCGACAACATTGGAAGACGTATTTGTGGAAAGGGTGGGGCACCATCTGACGCGCAAGTAGCGCAGGGGTGCAAACGACAGTATGGGAATCCTCACAGTACTGTGGGAAAAATGGGCGGAGTTCAAGCGCGACTTCTACAAGATCACGGTTGCGGCTATGATTTCGCCGCTCATGTACTTGCTCGTGTTCGGGTTGGGCATTCAGACCACCTCGCACGGCGAGCCGTACCTGAATTTCCTCATCCCAGGTATTGTCGCCATGGTCACCATGACGGGCAGCTTCTCGGCCGTGTCGCAGAACATGAGCGTGCAGCGCCTTTATGAGAAGGCGCTCGACCAGGTGATGGTCTCGCCGACACCGCTCTGGCAGTTCATCGTGGGCCAAATCGTGGGTGGCGCGTTGCGCGGCATGTATGCGGCGCTCGTGATCTTGCTGCTCATCTCGCCAATTCGAACGTCGCTCGTGTTCACCCCGTTGTCGTTCGCCATCATGTTCCTGAACGGTACCGTGTTCGCCACCATTGCGGTCGCACTGTCGTTCCTGGCGAAGAGCTACACCGACGCGCCGCGCTTCAACACCTACATCATCATGCCCATGTCATTCCTGTGCAACACGTTCTTCTCGACCGACCAGATGCCCCACGGCATCAAGGAGTTTGTGAGCGCATTGCCGCTATCGCAGACGTCCGACATGGTGCGTGCCATCGCCCAAGGCAACGACCCCAACTTGATGGGCGTGCTCATCTTGCTTGCCTACCTCGTGGTGTTCGCAGCCATCTCGTTCGCGTTCATCTACAAGAAGAAGAATCTCTAAGGTCAAGGGAGGCGTTCGTGAAAGGTTTGCTCTCGGTCAGCTTCGGCACATCGTATGCGGATACGCGTGCGAAGACCATCGACGCAATCGACGCGAAGCTCGCGGCGGCGTTTCCCGACCGGGCGTTCTACAGCGCATGGACGAGCCCGCGTATCATGGCGAAGGTGCTTGCCGAGCGCGGCGAGCATCACGACTCGCTCGACGAGGCGTTTGCGCGAATGGAAGCCGACGGAGTCGATGATCTCGTCGTTGCCACGATGTGTCTCATGCAGGGTGGCGAAATGCGCAAGATTTCCGAAGCCGCACATGCATGGGCAGCTCAAGGGGAGCGCACGGTTCGTCTTGCCGATCCTCTGCTGACCGCTCCTGCAGACCACGCTGCTATGGCGCAAGCTTTGGTGGATGAGTTCGCGCATGTTCCTGCAACCGATGCGGTAGTGTTCATGGGCCACGGCTCAGCGATGGGTCCCAACCAGTTGTACAGCGACGTTCAAGATGCGCTGCATGCAATCGGCAAGCGCAATTTCCTCGTTGCGACCGTCGAAGGCACACCGACTCTCGATGATGCGATGCACGAGCTCGAGTCGCTCGGTTCCGACCGCGTGTGGTTGGCGCCGCTTATGATCGTTGCGGGCGATCATGCGCGCAACGACCTTGCAGGCGATGGCGAAGAATCATGGACGAACCGATTGGCAGTGTGCGGTTTCGAAACAGAAGTCGTGTTGAAGGGCCTTGGCGAGTACGCAGCCGTTCAAAAACTTGCGGTCGACCATGCCCGCGATGCAAAGGAAATCTAACTACATGTTCGCACGTCCTCGACAGAATCGCATTCCTCTCCAGTTGCTCGCGTTGCTTGCTATTGTGCTTTCATGCACGCTTGCGCTTCCGGCCTTTGCAGACGAGGGACACAACAAGGTTGCGCCCGACAGCGAGACCGCATCTGCGAAGACGTTGTTGCGGGAGGGCATGTCGCCCATCGATGCAAGGGACGTCGTGGATGGCGTCTACGAAATCGAGGCAGAGTCGTCCTCCCCGTTCTTCAAGATCAAGAGCGCGACGTTGACCGTGCGCGATGGCCAGATGACGGCTCAAATCGGTCTTGATTCGAAATCCTATCCGCTCATTTATATGGGAACGGCAAAGCAGGCAGCTGCAGCGCCTGCGAGCGATTACATCGAGTTCGATGGCAACGCGTGGACGTTCACCGTTCCTGTGAGCGCGCTCGATGAAGAGATTGATTGCGCGGCCTACAGCAAGCGCAAGAAGCAATGGTACGACCGCAAGCTCATGTTCTACGCGGCATCCCTTCCCGATGGTGCGCTGAGGTTCGACCCGCCAGTGTATGGCGACCCAATTGAAGCAGGCTCTGCAAGCGCGGCTGCGGCGGGGACCGACGCATCGACCGTTACCGTTCGAGATGACGGCTCCGAAGCCGTCGCAGTTGACATGCCCGACGGCGAATACTCCATCGAAGTGAACATGACTGGCGGTAGTGGCCGTGCGTCGGTGAGTTCGCCAACATGGCTCATTATCAAAGATGGCCATGCGTATGCACGCTTGCTGTGGAGCAGCTCGTACTACGACTACATGATCGTCGACGAGGTCCGCTACGAGAATCAGACCGACGATGGCAGCAATTCGACGTTCGTCATCCCCATCACGAAAATGGATGACGAAATCGACGTCATCGCCGACACGACGGCCATGGGCGATCCCGTCGAGGTCGAATATCACTTGACGTTCTATTCTGCGACGATTGACGACAAGGACGCGATTCCGCAGGAAGCAGCCATCAAAGTGCTGTACATCGCGCTGGTTGTCATTGTCGTGGGCGGCATACTGAACTACGTGTTGAAGAAAAGACGGAAACGATAGGGCGAAGCCGCGCGGCGTTTTCCGAGATGAATCAAAGGGCAACCTTTCGATGCCCTTGCAAGGAAAATCGGGTAGCGCGGCATTGAGGGAGAGACAAGGATAGGTGCGATTGCGATGCATGACGAGTTAATTTGCATGATAGGCACCGATCACAGTTTGGCATCGGCAGATGTGCGTTCGGCGTTCACGTTGCCGGCAGATGTGCGCGAAGATGTTCTGGCGCTCGCGCGGGCCAAGCTTGGCGCGACGGGCGTGGTGCTGCTCGCAACGTGCAACCGCACAGAATTGTGGGCAAGCTTCGACGGCGTCGATTCGCCGGCGCGTTCGGTTGACGAGCACGGTGCGCCTCGGCCAGACGATCCGATGCTGCAAGCGATTTGCGACATGCATATGGTCAAGCCCGATGATTACGCGCGCTATTTCATGTGCCGTTCGGGAGACGAGGCCGTTAGCCATCTGTTCAACGTGGCGTGCGGGCTGCGTTCGGCAATCGTTGCCGAAGACCAAATCGTTTCGCAGGTAAAGCAGGCTGTCACCTACTCTCGCGAGATTGGTGTGGTTGACAGCGTGCTCGAGGTTCTGTTCCGCCAGGCAATCACAGCTGCCAAGCAGGTCAAGAGCGGCGTGCGGTTCACGCGTGCGTATACGACCGCAGTTGAGCAAGCCGTGAGTCTCCTCGATGAGGGTGGCGTCGATTTCATGAGTACAACGTGCATGGTCATCGGCAACGGCGAGTACGGTCGCCTTGCCGCATCGACGCTCGCTGCGCGCGGCGCCAAGGTGCTCGTCACCGTCAGGCAGTACACGCATGGCACCGTTTCAGTGCCGCTCGGTTGCACGGGAGTGCCGTACGAGAACCGCTACGATTACCTTGATAACTGCAAGATCGTGATGAGCGCGACGACGAGTCCTCATTACACGCTGGAGCGTGAGCCGTTTGAGGCAGCGCGCGCATCGAACGAGCCCATTGCGCTTTTCGACTTGGCGATACCGAACGACATCGATCCCAGCATCGTGGAGCTTCCTGGGTGCGTTGTGCATGATATCGACAGTTTCGCCACGGAGATCGGCTCTGAAAACGCCCAGGCAATCGAAGCTGCGCAGAGACTGCTTGCGTCGGGCATGAGCGAGTTCTGGGGCTGGTTCAACCGTCGTGACCTCTTGAGCCACACGAAGACGCCTTCGACAGTGTTCTTTCCGCTTTTCGTCGATTTGGGCGAGAAGAGGGCGGTGTTCATCGGCGGTGGCACGATAGCCCTCAGGCGTATTCGCACGCTGCTTCCCTTCGTGGGAGAACTTGTCGTGTACGCTCCCGACTTCTCGCCCGAGCTCGAGCACATGGCATATGACGGTGCCATTACCCTCGAACACCGCTTGTATGACGAATCGCAACTTGACGGAGCGGACGTCGTCTTCGCCTGCACGAACAGTGCCGAAATCAACGACATGGTGTGGGAGGCTTGCAAACGCCGCGGCATCTTGGTGAACGTCTGTAGCGACCGCAACAAGTGCGATTTCTATTTCCCGGGCGTTGCGCAGAACGGCAACATGGTCGTCGGCATCAGCGCTGGCGGCAAGGATCATCGCCGCGTGCGTCAGCTGAAAGCCCGCATTGAAAGCCTCATGGAGGAAGAAGACGTTTAACACGAAGCAGCCAAAGAGGGACTGTCTCTTTTTGGTTATCTGACGAGGAGAGTGGAATGAAGATCGTTATCGGCAGCCGCGACAGCAAGCTTGCCGTAGTGCAGGCGCAGATGGTCATCGACTTTCTGCGCGAGGCGCATCCGGGAAGCGAGGTCGATCTTGCCACGTTCAAGACGACGGGCGACAAGATTCTCGATCGTAGACTCGACCAAATTGGCGGGAAGGGCCTGTTCGTGAAAGAGCTTGATGCCGCTTTGCGCGCAGGTGAATGCGATTACACGGTGCATAGTTGCAAGGACCTTCCCATGGAAGTGCCCGACGATTTGCCGCTCGTGTGTTTCTCAACGCGCGAAGACCCGCGCGACGTGCTCGTGTTCCCGCAAGGGGCAGACGAGCCCGACTGGACGAAGCCCATCGGCACGTCGTCGCGTCGGCGCGAGATCCAGCTGCGCAAACTGTTTCCCGAGGCGACGTTCGCGAGCGTACGCGGAAATCTTCAGACGCGCCTGCGCAAGCTCGACGAGGGCGGTTACGGTGCACTCGTGTTGGCTGCGGCGGGTTTGAAGCGCATGGGCCTTGCTGAGCGCATCGGGCGCTATCTCGAGGTCGACGAGGTCATCCCGTCGGCAGCGCAAGGCGTGTTGGCCATCCAAGGGCGCGTCGATGCGATGCCTGAGCTGTTCGACGGTTTTGCTGATGCAGATGTTGCAACAACGGTGCTTGCCGAGCGCGCATTCGTCACGCGGCTCGATGGCGGCTGCTCGTCGCCGATTGCAGCACATGCGCAGCTCGATGGCGATGCAATCGAGCTTCGTGGGCTTTATTACGATGAGGACAATCAGCAGGCGCGTCGTGGTTGCGTGCGGGGTGCAACGGCAGATGCTGTTGCCCTTGCGTGCGATTTGGCAGACCGTCTGCTTGCGGGCGAAGGAGAAGTGTTATGAGCTTGACGAAGGTCGGCAAGGTTTGGCTCGTGGGAGCTGGCCCCGGCGATGCGGGTCTGTTCACGCGCAAGGGCTACGATGTGCTGCAGCAAGCAGACGTGGTCGTGTATGACGCGCTTGTTGGCGACGGCGTGCTCGCCTGCGTGCCACGTGGTGCGCGCACGATTGATGTGGGCAAACGCGCAGCCAACCACACGATGCGCCAGGAGCAGATCAGCCAGGTGCTGCTCGACGAGGCGCTTGCGGGCAACAAGGTCGTGCGCCTGAAGGGCGGCGACCCGTTCATGTTCGGCCGCGGCGGTGAGGAACTCGAGCTGCTTGCCGAGCACGGTGTGCCGTACGAAGTGGTTCCCGGCATCACGTCGGCACTTGCCGTGCCGGCGTACAACGGCATTCCCGTGACGCACCGCGATTTCACGTCATCGCTTCACATCATCACTGGCCACAAGCGCGCCGGCGCCGATTACGACATCGACTTCGAGGCGCTCGTGCGCACGAAGGGCACGCTCGTGTTCCTCATGGGCGTCCGTTCGCTTCCCGACATCATGGAAGGCCTGCTCTCGGCGAGTATGAGCCCCGACATGCCGGCCGCCGTTCTGCAAGAGGGAACGACAGCGGGCCAAAGGCGCGTCGTGGCTACAGTCTCCACGTTGGCTGAGCGTGCTGCCGAGGCGCAGATCGAAGCGCCGGCCATCATCGTCGTCGGCGGTGTGTGCGCTCTGGCGGACGAGTTCGAATGGTACGAGAAGCTTCCGCTTTCGGGTTGCAAGGTTGTGGTCACGCGACCTGCCGAGCTCGTGTCCACGATGTCGGATCGGCTTCGCAAGCTGGGCGCCGAAGTGCTCGACGTGCCGGCAATTGCGACCGTGCCCATCGAAGACAATGAGGCGTTGGCAAATGCTTTCGAAAACATTGCCCTTTACGATTGGGTTGTCTTCACGAGTCCTTCGGGCGTGCGCATTTTCTTTGACGAGATGCTCAAAGCTGAGGTCGACTGCCGCCTCCTCACGGGCGAAATCGCAGCGCTCGGGCAGGGAACGGCAAACGAGCTGCGCAAGCATGGCTATTTCGCCGACCTTGTGCCCGAAGGCGCGACGGGAGAGGCGCTCGGCGAAGCGCTTGCCGAAACCGCCGAGCCCAATTCGCGCATTCTCATCCCACGTGCCCGCATCGGCAACCCCGAACTCGTGGAGATTCTTGTTAAGGCAGGGCATGCCGTCGATGACGTACCCACCTACGACACTGTTTCGCTTGAGGGCGGCTTGATCAATCTTGCCGGCCAATTCGAGGAGGGGCGAATCTTCTGTGTGGCGTTCACCAGCTCGTCGGGCGTGCGTGCTTTCGTCGAGGCCCATCCCGACGTCGATCCGACTCGTGTTTGTGCGGCGTGCATCGGCGAAAAGACCCGTGCGACTGCCGAGGGCTTCGGCATGAAGACGTTCATGTCCGAACGTGCGACGATGGATAGCTTGGCCGCTGCCATAATGAGAGAATATGCTCAGAAGGACTAAAGCGCATTACTGCGAGGGTGCGTTGTCGACGCCCCATGGGAAGGGAAGGATTGACAATGGAACTGCTGCAACGTTCGCGCCGCCTGCGCGGCACCGAGGCGCTCCGCAAGATGGTGCGTGAAACGCGCGCCGATGCGTCGTCGCTCATCTACCCGATGTTCGTCTGCGAGGGCACGGGTGTCAAAGAGGAAATCACCTCCATGCCCGGCCAGTACCGCTGGTCACTCGACCGCTTCCCTGAGAAGCTCGAAGAGCTTGCGGCCGCGGGTGTGACGAGCTACATGTTGTTCGGCATTCCCGATGTGAAAGACGAAGTCGCATCGTCGGCATACGCTGAAGACGGCATCGTGCAGCGCGCGGTGCGCCTTGCCAAGGAACGCTATCCCGAGCTGTATTGCATCACCGACGTGTGCTTGTGCGAGTACACGAGCCATGGGCATTGCGGCATGCTCAAAGGCCACGAGGTCGACAACGACCCGTCGGTCGAGCTGCTCGCGCGCACGGCTGTGTCACATGCTGCCGCTGGCGCAGACATGGTGGCGCCCTCCGACATGATGGACGGGCGCGTGCTGGGCATCCGCCAGGCGCTCGATGCGAACGGGTTCAACACCACGCCCATCATGGCGTACTCGGTGAAGTATGCAAGTGGCTTCTATGGTCCCTTCCGCGAGGCGGCCGATTCGGCGCCGGCGTTTGGTGATCGTCGTGCCTATCAGATGGACGTGCACAACCGCCGCGAAGCCATCAAGAAAGCCCTGCAAGACATCGAGCAGGGTGCCGATATCGTCATGGTCAAGCCGGCCATGTCGTTCCTCGACCTGGTGCGCGAAGTGCACGATGCGGTGAACGTGCCCGTCGCAGCCTATAGCGTGAGCGGCGAGTACGCCATGGTTAAGGCTGCAGCTGAGCGTGGCTGGATCGACGAGGAGCGCATCGTGGGCGAGATGGCCACATCGGCCTACCGCGCGGGCGCGCACATCTACCTGACTTACTACGCCGAGCTTGTTGCGAAGCTCATGGACGAGGGCGTAATCGGCTAAAATGGCACACCCTTCCCTGGGAGCGTTGTGCCACTTTGCGCAATCACGTTCCCCGCGGGAAAGTGATTGTTGATGGTGAACTGGTCCGATCGATTTCCCGCGGGGAACTTGATCGGGATGAGAGGAAGAGGCGATCGATGACGACATCTGCCGAACTGATGGAACGTGCTGTGCAGGTCATTCCAGGTGGGGTGAACTCACCGGTACGTGCGTATCGCAGCGTCGGGCTGACACCGCGGTTCATCGAGCGGGCTGACGGCCCGTACGTATGGGATGTCGAAGGCAACCGTTACCTCGACTACATCGGATCGTGGGGCCCCATGATCCTGGGCCACAACAATCCAGCTGTGCGTGAGGCTGTTGTAAAAGCATGCGAGCGCGGCATGAGCTTTGGCGCTGCGACCGAGCTTGAAGTGGAAATCGCCGAGTTCATCTGTTCAACCGTGCCGCATATCGAGATGATCCGCATGGTGAATTCTGGCACCGAGGCCGTCATGAGCGCATTGCGCTTGGCACGCGGGTTCACCGGACGCGACAAAATCGTCAAGTTCGCGGGCAACTACCACGGCCACAGCGATTGCATGCTCGTTGCCGCCGGCTCCGGCGTCATGACGGCAGGTGTTCCCGACAGCGCAGGCGTGCCTGCGGGGTGTGCCCAGGATACGCTCACCGCAACCTACAACGACTTGGAAAGCGTGCGCGTGCTGTTCGACGAGAACCCCAGCCAAATCGCAGCGGTCATCGTCGAACCGGTCGCGGCGAACATGGGCGTCGTTCTTCCCGCGCCCGGCTTTTTGGAAGGCTTGCGCGCGCTGTGCGACGAGCAAGGTGCATTGCTCGTGTTCGACGAGGTCATCTGCGGGTTCCGCTTGGCCTACGGCGGAGCGGCCGAGCGTTTCGACATCACGCCCGACCTTGTCACGTATGGAAAGATCATTGGCGGCGGCATGCCGGTCGGTGCATTCGGCGGGCGCCGCGACATCATGGAGTGCATGGCACCGGTCGGCCCCGTTTATCAGGCGGGCACGTTGTCGGGCAACCCCATCGCGATGACGGCGGGGTTCGTCCAGTTGAAAGAGCTGCACGGCCATCCCGAGATTTACGACCGTCTCGACCAGGCGGGGGAGCGTCTTTTCGGCGGCATTGCGCATCTGCTCGAACAGTATGAGGCGCCTTGCACGATCAACCACGTTGGCTCGATTGGCAGCACGTTCTTCACGCCGAATCCTGTGACCGACTATGCTTCGGCGAAGACCTCCGACACCGAGGCGTTTGCGCGCTACTTCCGTTTCATGCTCGACCGTGGGTTCGCGCTTGCGCCTTCGCAGTTCGAGGCCATGTTCATCTCGGCAGCGCACGACGATGCCGTCCTCGACGAAACGCTCGATGCCATCGAAGCGTTCTTGAAGATGTAACGACGACCTCTTTCTCATGACTCTGTTCGAACGGTCTTGCCTATGAAGCAGCTCGAGGAATACATAAACGTCGGAACGAAGCGCATGCGCTGCGGGTACACCACGGGCACATGCGCCGCTGCTGCCGCACGCGCTGCGGCCGAGCTGCTGTTGCGCGGCGAGCTCGTGCCTGCCGTGACCGTGTCGACGCCTGCAGGCGTCGGTGTGATCGTCGAGGTCGAGGAACACGATTCGGGCAACGGCTGGGCGCAATGCGCTGTTCAGAAAGACTCGGGTGACGATCCCGACGTCACGAACGGCGCGCTCGTGTATGCGCGTGTCGAGTTTTGCGACAAGCCAGGCATCACGATTGACGGCGGCATCGGCGTTGGGCGCGTTACGCGCGAGGGGCTCGATCAGCCCGTGGGCGCGGCAGCTATCAACTCGACGCCACGGCGCATGATTGCCGAGCAGGTCGAGAACGTGTTGGAAGAAGCGCCTACGTTCGAAAAAGGTTTGCTCGTCACCGTCTCCATTCCTGCAGGGGTGGAATTGGCGGCGAAAACCTTCAATCCACGGCTCGGCATCGAGGGCGGCATCTCCGTGCTCGGTACGGGCGGCATCGTGCGTCCGATGAGCGAAGACGCCCTCATCTCGTCGATCGAGCTCGAGATGAAGACGCTGCGGGCTCGTGGTGTGGTGGACCTGCTCGTCGTACCCGGCAACTACGGGCGCGATTTCGCATGCGGACAGCTCGAGCTCGACATGGACCAAGCGGTTTCGTGCTCGAATTACTTCGGCGCCACGCTCGATGCGGCGGTGGTGCTCGGGTTCGAGCGCGTGCTCATCGTCGGCCATATCGGCAAGATGGCAAAGGTTGCAGGCGGCATCATGAACACGCATTCGCGCGTGGCCGATTGCCGCGTCGAGGTGCTGGCGGCGCATGCTGCGCTCGTTGGCGCCCCGCAGGAAGTCGTTGCGAGCATTATGGAAGCGGCAACAACCGATGCGGCGCTTGATGCGCTCATCGCCTGCGGGCTTGCGGATGCAACCATGGCGTCTCTCATGGAGCGTTTGGCTGACAAGTTAGCTCACCGTTCAGGTGCCGTGCAGGTTGAAGCCATCGTTTTCTCGAACGTCCATGGCGTGCTTGGCAAGACGCCCGGTGCCGACGAATTGGCGGAGGTGTTCGCCTCAAGTTGATAAGACATGATGGGGCGCTTCTTTGGAGCGCGTCCCATGCTCGATAGGTCATTGAATTTGGAAACTGTCGTCTGTGCAGGAAAGGAAACATGATGATTCACTTCGTAGGTGCGGGTTCAGGAGCTGCAGATCTCATCACAGTTCGTGGCGCAAAGCTGCTCGGGGAGGCCGATGTCATCATCTACGCCGGTTCGCTCGTCAACCCGGCGCTGCTCGAATACGCGAAGGAAGGCGCCGAGATCCACAATTCGGCCCACATGACGCTTGAACAGGTCATCGAGACCATGAAAGCCGCGGAGGCTGAAGGCAAGATGACCGTGCGCTTGCACACGGGCGATCCGTCGCTGTATGGCGCGCACCGCGAGCAGATGGACCTGCTCGACGAGGCGGGCATTTCCTACGACGTCGTGCCGGGCGTCTCGTCGTTCTGCGGTGCGGCTGCTGCGCTCAATGCAGAGTACACGCTTCCCAACGTTTCGCAATCGGTCATCATCACGCGCATGGAAGGCCGCACGCCCGTGCCCGATGGCGAGAAGCTGCGCAAGATGGCGTCCCACGGCTGCACGTTGGTGCTCTTCCTGTCGACGAGCTTGCTTGACGGTGCCGTCGAGGAGTTGCTCGCGGGCGGCGCCTATACGGAAGATACGCCGGCAGCCATCGTCTACAAGGCCACCTGGCCTGACCAGAAGGTCTGGCGCTGCACGATCGGCACGCTTGCCGAGACGGCGCGCGAGGCCGGCGTGAAGAACACAGCCCTCATCACGATCGGCGGTTTCCTGGGCGATGCCTACGATCGTTCGCGTCTGTACGACCCGACGTTCACCCACATGTTTAGGAAAGGTACGGAGGATTAGCGTCCCAAAGGGAATCGCATCCTTCGGATTGATTTCATGCAAACGATCGGAATCATAGCGTTCACCAAGGCGGGATGTGCACTCGCGAAGAAGCTGGCAGATGGGCTTGGTCTGGGCTCTGGCTCTGTATGCGGTCCCGCGCGCTTCGCTGATGAGCTTGGCATCGATGCTTACGGGAGTCTCGATGCGTGGACGCAAGCACATTTCACCACTGACGATGCGCTCATCTTCGTGGGCGCGAGTGGTATCGCTGTGCGCGCAATCGCGCCGCATGTGCGCGACAAGTTTTCCGACCCGGCGGTTGTAAGCGTCGATGAGGCGGGTCGCTTCGTCGTCCCGTTGCTCTCCGGGCACGTCGGAGGGGCGAACGAGCTTGCGCGCGATATAGCCGTCATCACGGGTGGTCAAGCTGCCGTTTCGACGGCAACCGACGTCAACGGCCTGTTCGCCGTCGACGAATGGGCGGCTCGTCATGGGTTTGCCATCCTCGAGCGCAGCATCGCCAAGGAGATTTCTGCCGCATTGCTCGACGGACGTCCTGTTGGATTCAGGTCCGACTTCGAGCTGGATGAAAAGCCATCCGGCGTAACGGAAGGCGCTGCTGACATCGGGTTCGTCGTGTCGCTGGATGATTCGGCCATGCCGTTCTCGCGAACGCTTCATCTCGTTCCACGCGTCGCAACCGTGGGCGTGGGATGTAGAAAAGGAACTGACCCGTCTGCTCTCGAGCAGGCGGTTGCCGATGCGCTCGCCGAAGCCAACGTGTCGGCCAAGGCTGTCACGGCAATTGCGTCGATCGACGTCAAGAAGGACGAGCTGGCGATACTCGAGCTCGCCTCCAAAATGGGATGGTCACCTGTGTTTTATACGGCAGACGAATTGGCCGCTGTGCCAGGCGAGTTCTCCTCATCGGATTTCGTGAAACGCACAGTTGGTGTTGACAACGTTTGCGAGCGAGCTGCCTGCGCGTCGGGCGGCGAACTCGTGCTTGGCAAGCAAGCTGGCGGTGGCATCACCGTCGCAATCGCATGTGTTAAAGAGGGACAGCCCCTTTAACGCGACCTCGAAACAATAGGAGGAAACGTGGAAAACGGAAAGCTGTACGTCATTGGTTTGGGCCCTGGTGGGGCAGAAGACATGTCGGGGCGCGCGCGTGCGGCTATCGAGTCGTGCGAGGTGGTCGCGGGCTATACGGTCTACGTTGACCTGCTGCGCGAGGAGTTCCCTGACAAGGAGATACTCACGACGCCGATGCGCAAGGAAGTCGAACGTTGCCGCATGGCGCTCGAAGAGGCCGTTGCTGGACGCAAGGTGGCCATGGTGTGCTCGGGCGATCCGGGCGTATACGGCATGGCCGGCCTTATCTACGAGCTCGCCCACGAGTATCCGCCTGTTGACATCGAGGTCATTCCTGGCGTCTCCGCATCGAATGGTGGTGCGGCGGTGCTCGGTGCGCCGCTCATGCACGACTACTGCGTCATCTCGCTTTCCGACTTGCTCACGCCGTGGGAGAAGATTGAGAAGCGTCTCATCGCTGCTGCCGAAGCCGATTTCGTCATCAGCTTGTACAACCCCTCATCTCACAAGCGCCCTGATTACCTTCAGAAAGCGTGCGATATTCTACTCGCTCATAAGGATGGGGCTACGGTGTGTGGCACGGTGCGTAATATCGGGCGCGAGGGCGAGGAAGCCAGCGTCATGACACTCGCCGAGTTGCGCGATACGCCAGTCGATATGTTCACGACCGTCTTCATTGGGAACAGTCAGACTGTAGAGCTAGACGGTCGCATGGTGACTCCGCGCGGCTATCTGCAGCGGGAAGATTAAAGCGCGTCTTGCAAATAGACGCATGAAGGAGGGACGATGATAGGCGTCATCTTGGCGAACACAGGGTCGCCATCATCGCCCGATCCAGATGATATCGAGAAATACCTGAGCGAGTTCCTCATGGATGAGCGTATCAGGCAGCTTCCAAAACCAGTTTGGAAGTGGCTGGTCACGCGCAAGATTCTTCCCAAGCGCAAGTATTCCTCTGCGCAACGTTATCGTTTCATCTGGCAACCCGACGGCTCGCCGCTGCTTGCCCAGTCGCGTGCCTTGGCGAAAAAAGTGCAAGACCTGTTCGACGCCGATTGCGCTTCCGATGGTGCACATGCGAACGATGCGACCGTCGTCGTACGCAGCGCCATGAGCTACGGGTCGCCTTCCATTGCCGAGGTTCTGGCCGATTTCCGTAATGCGGGCGTCGACAGGGTTGTGCTGCTGCCGCTGTATCCCCAGAGCGCTTATTCGCCCACAATGGCCGTGGTCGATTCATTTTGGCGAGCCCAAGATCAAATCGGATGGCATCCTGATTCCACGGTAATCGACAACTATCATAACGATGAAGGTTATATTGCCGCTATCGTTCGCTCGATTCGTAACGTGGGCTTTGATGCGCCAGCAGGCGATAGACTGCTACTGTCACTTCATGCAATTCCGCTGAAAGACGAAGCGGCAGGCGACACGTATCGCGAGCAGATTGCGGAATCAGTTGAGCTCATCGCAGATGGACTGGGCATCGACCCAGATACGATCACCGTTGCATATCAAAGCGTCTTCGGCAACGACCCCTCGAAATGGACAGCGCCACTAACACGTGACGTGCTTGCTGGCTGGCGCGATGGTGATTTCCGCGTGGTGTTCGCATGCCCAGGTTTCTCGGTCGACTGCCTCGAAACGCTTTACGATGTGCCGCACGAGATGGTTACCGCGCTTGAAGGCGAGGAGGCCAAACCCGTTGTCGACCATGTTGGCACCGACATCCAAGCTGCCTGCAACACTTCGGGACGTTTCGTGTGGGTGCCCAGTCTCAACGCGTCTGATGAGCATGCTGAGCTGGTCAAGGCTGTTATCGAGAAGTCCTTGCAGCAGTCTTAGAATAGCGTTCCTTTGAAGCAAACCAACGGTTTGTTGGCATCGTAATCCCAGCTGTGATGCGCGTCGCCGCGGCAGAAGCGCGCGTGCTCGCACGTGCAGCAGTCAGCATTCAGCTCCGAAAGGTCGTGCCTGAACAGCTTGAAGCGGTTGTCCCACACGTCGCGTAAGCGGTCGGTGCGGATGTTGCCCTGGATGACCTCGGGGCGCCGCTCGATGTCGAGGCATGCACCAATGTCGCCGTTTGCCATGATGGAGGCTGTGTAGACGCCCGCATTGCACAGCCAGTACCATTCGCGTACCTCAGCCTCGTACTCGAGTCCCAAATAATGCGTGCAACCGTACTCCAGCGGATATCCCGCACGGCGCTTCTCGCGGATGAACTCGAACAGGCGCACGTAATCATCAGACGTGAGCATGAGGTCGGGCCGCTCGAGAGCGCGCCCGATGGGCTCGAGGTTGATGACGCGCCACGAATCGATGTCGATGCCGTCCATGATGTCGAACAGCTCGTCAAGCTGGTCTATGTTGCCGTGGTTCACGACTGTGGTCACCTGTATCGCGTTGAACGCATTCATGTCGATTAAGTTCTGGATGCCCGCCATCGCCCGATCGTATCCGCCTGCAAGCCCGCGCAGCTCGTCATGCGTTTCGCGCAAACCATCGATGGAAACTGAAATGGTGCCCATGCCCACTTCGGCGAGGCGCTGGGCAACTTCGGGCGTGATGAGCGTGGCGTTGCTCGTCATGCCCCAGCGGAAGCCCTGCTCATGGGCATAGCCCATGATATCGAAGAAGTCGCGGTTGAGAAGCGGTTCGCCGCCTGTGATACACAGTTGCATGCGCGAGATGTCGAAGTCAGCTTTGACCTGGTCAATGATGTTCAGCCATTCATCGCGTTTCAGGTCGTCAGCGCCAACAAGCCCTGGTGCGCACGAGCTGCCGCAATGGAAGCACCGCTCGTTACACTGCAACGTGAGCTCGAAGAAGAGCTTGCGCAGCTCAGGCGCGCGGTAAAGCGTGTGCGTGTAGTCGGCAAGCTGGCCGAGATGGTCTGTTTTGACATCGACAAGGTTCATGGTTATGCGGGCGGTGGTCCGTAGAGGGGAGCTTGGACGTTGCCGGATGGGTCATAGTCATCGGGAGGGCCATACAGGGCCTCAGGCTCATTGTTTGAAGGGTCGTAGTCATCGGGAGGCCCATAGACGTCAACGGGCTCGTTGTTTGACGGGTCGAAGTCATCGGGCGGGCCATATACGGTTTCAACTGCATTGTTGGACGGGTCGTAATCGTCTGGCGGCCCGTAAACATCCACGGGCTCGTTACTCGACGGGCTGAAACTCGAAGGGGGACCGTATACGGCTTCGGGTTGATTGTCGGGTGCTTTGAAGCATCCTGTCAGGCCGAGCGTCGCAAGTATTCCCGCTGCGGTGAAGCTCCTGCGTGTGAACGATTTCATCGCACACCTCCAACCTTGTGGCTGCCTTTGCAAGATTGTACCGCAGGAACGTGAACCAAATGGCAGCCTTTTCGCCTCGTCTATAGACATGAAAAGCGTAAAGCCTTCAGGACTTCGAGTAGATCATCTCGATGCAGAGGTGATGGAAATCGATTTCCAGGACTCCTTGTAAAAATTTTATCTGTCTAACTTTTCATCAGATGTTAGTTAAAGTATACTTTTGAAAAATTAACCGAAGCATACATTTAGGAAGCAGTAACAACTATGTCATGCAAAATCGCAAGTGTGCCGAGTGTGCTTGCCCGAACATTCAACATAATCGTCGCGTTGTCGATGGCGTTGCTCATGCTCGCTCCGGCAAGTGCCTACGCGGCGGATGACGGCGATTTCATTCGCAAATGGTCCGAGTACGAAAAGACTGACGAGTATGCTGCGGCTCTTGGAGACAAGGATGCTGCTACGTGGAACATGGTTGCCGACGCCATGGACAATCTGTTCGAGGTGGCAAAGAAAGCCTATGCTGCCGGTGACGCAGATCTTGCCTACGACGCCGTCAATCAAGCGTACTACGGCTATTACGAGACGACTGGCTTTGAGCGCAACGCCATGAGCTACATTTCGGGCAGTCGCAAAACCGAAGTCGAAAACCAGTTCTCACTTGCAAAGTCCTATGCCAAGAAGGGTGGTACGGTCGAGGAGTTCACCGGCGCTGTCGAAGTGCTCCAGGATATGATTCACACTGATGCGAATGTGCTTGACGGTGTGGAAGATGAAGCTTCCGCAGGGGGCGGCTCTAGTACTGACCTTGCGGCGGCAGCTGCATTTGCAGGCGCGTTCGGCATTATCGTGCGCGAGGGTATCGAGGCAATGCTTGTGCTCGGCGCAATCGTCGCATACCTTGTGAAAGCAGGGCAGAAGAAGAGCTTGCGCCATGTCTATATCGGCGCGATTCTCGGTGTCGTGCTCAGTTTCGTCGTCGCCGGAATCCTGTACAGCATGGGTATGGGCAACGGAAGCCAACAGCAGGAGATCATCGAGGGCGTTGCTGCGCTCATTGCAGTGGTCATGTTGTACTGGGTTTCCAATTGGATGCTTTCGAAGTCTGAAACTGAAGCGTGGAACGCCTACATCAAGAAGCAGGTAGCCGGTGCCGCTGCGACTGGCAGCGTGTTCGCGCTTGCGTTCACCGCATGGCTCGCCGTGTTCCGCGAGGGTGCAGAGGTCGTGCTGTTCCTTTACCCGCTTGTTATCAGCACCGACCCAATGGTTATCTGGGGCGGCATTCTCGCAGGGTTCGTTGTGCTGGCCATCATCTTCGTCATCATGCGTGTGTTCAGCGTGCGCCTTCCGCTCAAGCCGTTCTTCATGGTCATGTCCGTCCTCATGTTCATCATGGCCATCAGCTTCTTGGGCAGCGGTATCAACGAGCTCATCGAAGGCAATGTGATCGTTGGCACGTACATTCCGTGGATTCCGACTGGCAACGACGTGCTCACGATTCTGGGTATCAACCCATGGGTCGAGACCATCGTTCCGCAGATTCTGCTGCTGGTCGTCACCATCATCATCTTCATCGTTCACTTCCGCAAAGAGCGTAAAGCCAAAGCAAATGGCATCGCGATGGAGGAACCAGAGGGAACAACGGCGGGGTAGGGCCTGTCGAATTCCAGATAGTCCGCAAGGAAAGAAAGGGAAGGTCTATGAAGACAAAGAACATGAAAGCGCTTCTGAGCGCCACCGCAGTTGCCGCTGCACTCGTGGCCTGCTTCGGCTTGGCCGCATGCGGAAGCTCCGCTGCATCCAGCAGCGCCGCAGCAAGCAGCACGGCTGCCAGCAGTGCATCGGCGGCAGCAAGCTCCGCGGCTGCTTCCAGTGCTGCTGCAGGAGCTGTGGGCGAAGAGGCCGGCTTTACCGAGTATCCTATCTTCGAGGATGTCGAGGCCGGTTTCCTGAACGTCAGCGGTGTGTATTTCCAGCCGGTTCCGATGACCGACGGCTCCACCATTGAGGGTAAAGACATCCACATTGAGGCCGACATCTCTGCTCTTGAGAACAAGTTCGGATATGGTGTTGGCGACTGGGTACCTTACCTGAACATTGCTTACAAGGTCACCGCTGAAGACGGCTCCGTTGCTGCTGAAGGCACATTCATGCCTATGAGCGCTTCCGACGGTCCGCACTATGGCGCCAATATTGCCATGCCTGGCCAGGGCAAGTACACGCTTGAGTTCACCATCAACAACCCCGGCGAGAGCTACCTGCTCCACACCGATGCCGAGACTGGTCCTGGCGCTACCAGCTGGGATGACGGTACCACATGGCCGATCGTTGTTACCGAGTCCTGGGATTACGTGCCGGTCGAGTTCTAAATTCGCGCTTTAGATTCGCGGATTTGTCCGCGGGAAATTGCAAAGACGCTGGTTCGCCCTATTTTTGGGGCGGACCAGCTCTGGCGTAGAAGGACGATTCATCCCCGCGCATGCATAACGTGCATTTGAGGGGACGTATCGTCTGCCAAATGAAAAGGTTGTTCATGGAAATCTATTTCGTAAACGTAGTCGAGGACCTCATAATCACGATGATGATTGCGGGCGTCGTTTATGCGTATGCGCGCGACAAGAAGGGCAACATCGGTACGCGCATCGTGATCGCCGGCCTCGTCGTAGGCGTTTTGGCGTCTGTTGCCATGGCGTTCGCCAAGCAGAACACGTCGTACATCAATACGAGCCTCTGGAACATGTACATATTCATCGCTTCCCTCGTCGTTGCTGTTTTGGCTCTTATCTGCGCAGTTGCAAGCTTCTTTGCTCGCAAGTTGGGAAAGGATGGAGGCCAGAGCTCGCTTTCGAGGCTTCTCGATTACTTCGTTCTGCTCGCTTTCACAGCATTTATGGCATTGCGAGTTTTCTACATGCTTCCAGACGTCATCAACTATCCTGCCAATTTTGGCATCTCGGCAGACAACCTTGTTTCCACCGATTTCGCTTATCGGCTTATCGGGTGGCTTGGCGGCCTTGCGCTTGTTTGCGTTGCGAGCGTTGCAACTTCAAAAGCATTCAAGGCCCTCGGTCATCGCATGATGGGTATGGCGACGGGTGTCATAATCGGCCTGGTCTGCCTAATGCAAACGAGCACTTTGTTGCAGATTTTCATGTCGAGGCGCATTATTCCTGCAGGAACTGATCTGTACAAAACGGTATTCTCGATAACGTCATGGACGTCGAACAACACGCTTTTGTTCACAATCATCGTTCTTTGCGTCTTCGTTGTTTTGTGCATTTACGTCATCTTCCTGAGCTTGCGCGACAACGAACCTTACTCCAATCCTGCCGAACATCGCAAAAACAAGGCAAAGTGGCGCAATCGTCGCCGTTGGGCCATTTGCGTGCTCGTGTGCATTGCGTTATCCACTGTCACGATAACGGCGCTCAAGGCGCATGCGACAGCTGGCCCTCAGCTTTCTCCGTCTGAGGAGTGCGAGGTGCATGACGGCAACGTCTATGTGACGCTCGAACAGGTCGAGGACGGCCATCTGCACCGCTTCACCTACGAAACTGAGGCAGGCATCGACATGGGCAACGGCAAGACCACGACCGGTGGTATTGGCGTGCGTTTCATCATCATCAAGAAGCCGAACTCGTCTGCCTATGGCGTGGGTCTTGATGCATGTGAGATTTGTGGCCAGACCGGCTACTACGAACGAGATGGGCAAGTCGTGTGCAAGCTGTGCGACGTTGTCATGAACATCAACACGATCGGTTTCAAGGGCGGGTGCAATCCCATACCTGTCGAATACAAGGTCGAGGACGGTTACATAATCTTCCCCATCGAGGGGCTTGCTAAGTACGAAAAGACATTCAAGTAAGGAGGTGATCGGATGTTCTTCAGAATGGTGGCGGGCGTCTTGTTGCGCCAAAAAGGAAAGATGTTCATGATCGCCTTCACGATCGCTCTTGGCGCATCGCTTGCGACGGCTATGCTTGCGGTCATGTTCGATGTGGGCGACAAGGTGAACGCCGAGTTGAAGGCGTATGGGTCCAACATTACGGTTGTGCCGAAAGAGGCGAGCGTTGTGAGCGACTTGTACGAAGTCGAAGGCTCGTCTTCTGTTCCAGCTTCGTATTTGAAAGAAGAGGAGCTTGGCAATGTGAAGACGATTTTCTGGGCTTTCAACATCGTTGACTTTGCACCGTTTATCGAGACGCAGGTCGGAGTCGAGGGATCCGACGCGACTTTAATTGGCACATGGTTCAATCACCATCTTTCGCTACCGACTGGCGAGGAACTCGATGCCGGCGTGATAAACATGCGCTCGTGGTGGGATGTGACCGAAGGACGATGGCTCGATGAGTCGGATTCGGCTGATGCCAACAAGATCATGATCGGCTGTCAGCTGGCTGAACAGCTGGGCGTTTCCGCTGGTGACAGCGTTGTCATCTCCGGCAAAGAGGCCAGCGGAACTTACGAGATTGTTGGCGTGTACGAGTCGGGCGACGATGATGATGGCCGGATTTACGCTCCGCTCGATTTTGCACAGGAGCTATCAGGAATCGACAATCTTATTTCGAGCATCGAGGTCAGTGCTTTGACGACGCCCGACAACGATTTGGCGCGTCAGGCCGCGAAGGACCCGAGCAAGCTCAGCGCGGCAGATTACGAGACGTGGTACTGTACCGCCTATGTGAGTTCGATTTGTTATCAGCTGCAAGAGGTCATCACCGATTCTGTGGCAAAAGCCAAGCGACAAGTCGCTGAGTCAGAGGGGGCCATCCTCGACAAGACGCAGCTGCTCATGATGCTCATCACGGTCCTAGCTCTCGTGGGTTCGGCTCTCGGAATCTCAAATCTGATTACCGCGTCGGTCATGGAGCGTTCGCAGGAAATCGGTCTGCTCAAGGCCATGGGGGCTCACGACAGGGCAATATCGGGATTGCTCCTTGTCGAGATGATCCTCGTCGCTATCGCTGGTGGTGCGGTTGGATTTGGGATAGGGTACGGTTTCGCCCAAATCATCGGTTATACCGTTTTCAATTCGAGTATTGCGCTGTCTCCTGTCGTGATACCGCTTGTCGTTGTGCTCGTCATCGTGGTCACGCTCGCTGGTTCTATTCCGGCTATCCGCACGGTGCTGCGCCTCGATCCAGCCGAAGTGCTTCACGGGAGGTAGGGTGACATGAAACGACAAACGATGTATTTCCGCATGATCACAGCGTCGATTGCGCGACGCAAATCGCGCATGCTCGTTGCCCTGCTCGCCGTTACGGTTGGAGCAACGATTTTGGCTGGTCTCGTCATGGTCTACTACGACATGCCCCGCCAAATGGGCGAGCAGTTTCTCGCGTACGGTGCGAATATGATTTTGGTTCCGAACGGGGATTCGGAAGGAATGACGGAAGAAGAGATAGACGACGCCGTCGCGCAGATAGATGAGAGTGTCGAAAGCGTCATCTCATACTGCTACGAGTCAGCGACCATCAACGATGCCCCAATCGTCATTGCCGGTTGCGATTTGGAGAAAACATATGCGACAAGCCCCTTCTGGCAAATCGACGGCGAGCTTCCCAGCGGGGACAATGAGATTCTGGTAGGTCTCGAGCAGGCAGAATTCTTCTCATTAAAGGTTGGCGATACGGTCACGGTAGCGTATTTGCCCGCCGATGCCGAGGCGATTGCGCAGGGCGCAAACCTCAACGGCGAAGTTGAAGGTAAGGTATTCCAAGATTTCACGGTCTCCGGCATCCTCGATACGGGGAGTTCGGAAGAGAACTACTTCTTCGTGTCCGACAAGGACCTCTCTGAGCTTATCGGCAAAGAGCTCACCTACGATGTGTCGGAGCTGCGCATCAATGCCGAGACCGAGCAGCTCGAGGCAGCGGTAGAGAAAATCGAGGCCAACGTGCCGGCGGTTTCGCCCCAACTCGTCAAACGCATAACCGAATCGCAAACAACTGTGCTCTCGAAGCTTTCTGCGCTCGTTTTGCTCGTGACGATCATCACGTTGGCGCTCATCATGATTACCGTGGCAACGACCATGACAGCGGTCGTCACCGAGCGTCGTCGCGAAATCGGCCTTCGCAAAGCCCTGGGTGCTTCAGATGGCTCCATCATGTTTGAGTTCATGGGGGAAGGCCTCCTCATTGGATTTATCGGGGGCTTGGTTGGCTCGTTTTTGGGGTTCGGGTTTGCTTATCTTGTCAGCACGAACGTTTTCAACAGCACAATCACGTTTTTGCCGGCGCTCGTGCCCGTTACCGTCTTAGTCGCGCTTGCCGTCACGGCTTGCGCCTGCATCCTGCCTGTACGCAATGCCACGAAGGTCGATCCGGCCCTCGTCTTGAAGGGAGAATAAGCAACCATGTCGCTTTTGGAATTGAAGAACGTGTACAAGATCTACGGGGATTTGCATGCGCTCGATGATGTAAACCTCACCATCGACGAGGGCGAATGGGTGGCCATCATGGGGCCATCCGGATCGGGTAAGTCAACGGTCATGAACATCATCGGCTGTATGGACAAGCCAACGCGCGGTCAAGTATTGCTCGATGGGGTCGACATCGCCAATGAATCGAGTCGCGGGCTAACCGATATCCGCCGAGATAAGATCGGCTTGATCTTCCAGCAGTTCCATCTAATCAACTACTTGACAGCGCTCGAAAACGTCATGGTTGCGCAGTACTACCACTCGATGCCAGACGAGAAGGAGGCGCTCGCAGCTCTCGAGCGTGTAGGCCTGGGAGATCGCGCGAAACATTTGCCCAGCCAGCTCTCGGGTGGCGAGCAGCAGCGCGTGTGCGTGGCTCGCGCGCTCATCAACCACCCCGAGCTCATCCTTGCAGACGAGCCGACGGGCAACTTGGATGAGTCCAACGAGAAGATTGTGCTCGATCTGTTTCGGCAGCTCCACGAAGAAGGTACAACGCTCATCGTCGTCACGCACGACGCCGAAGTGGGCGCTGCTGCCGAGCGCGTCATTACGCTCGAGTACGGAAAGGTGACCAGCGAGGACGGTGATACCAGCTTCGGCAAGGTCGCTCGTAAGGACATGATTGACTAGTTGAATCAAATGAGATCAGCTCTAGGGCTCGCTTTAGTGGGAAGGACATCAACATCATGCAAGAGAATACGGGAATCACGCGACGCCAGTTCATCGTGACAGGTGCATCTGCGGCGGCGATAATCGCCTCGCTCGGGTTGACCGCTTGTGGAGGTTCCAGCGGGTCGTCAACAGGCGCTTCGGGTGCATACAAAGACGGTACGTACACAGGCCAGTCTTCGACGCTTGAGGCCAACGTCGACGGCGATGGCTATGGCATCATCTCAATTACTATCGAGGATGGAAAAATCGTCGAAGCTGATTTTCAGGCATTTTTGCCCGACGGCACGCCGAAGGACGAGAACTACGGCAAAGACGGTTCGCGTTATGCCGTGGCTCAGAAGGCCATATCTACAGCCGACGACTACGTGACCGATCTGGTCGAGACGGGTACCCCGGATGGCGTGGATGCCGTGTCGGGCGCAACGTACCTCTACGACCAATTCATCGAAGCAGCGAACGACGCGCTTTCTCAGGCGAAGTAAAAATCATCGGACCCGACTGTCGGTGCGATTGCCGGCAAGTTCAAGAAAGGCGATCCTATGCAAACGAAGCGGCGAATCGACCCGTTTCTTGTAACAACAGCTGTACTCGCAGCGCTCCTCGTTGTTGGTGTGCTCACGTTTGCGGGGCCCTGCATGCATGAGGATGGCTCTCGAGCCGCATGTTTTACCGCATCGCGGGCAATCCTCGCAGCAGCAATCGTGTCGCTCGTCATGGCGGTGGCGGCGCTCTTTCTGAAAAACAGGCGCGTGCAAAGCGTGTTTGCGTGCGTTTCGGCGCTCGCCGGTGCAGTTGCGGCAGCTAGTCCCGGCGGTCTATTCGGGCTATGCATGGTCCAGACGATGCATTGCTGGACGGCAATGCGTCCATTCGCTATTGTCGCAGGCGCACTCGTATGCGTGTGTGGCGTTGCGGCTGCTGTGAGGGCTTTCCGTTCTGGGCGAGGTCTCGAATCATGAGCATCGGAAAGCTCGCTCTGGCGAACATCGAGCGCCACATGGGACGTACGGTCGGCTTGGCCGTGCTTGTGGCATTGCTGGCGTTCGTAGCCCTGGCAGGCTCGCTTGTCATGTCGAGCTTGCAAAGTGGTTTGGGCAGTCTCGAAGCGCGGCTCGGCGCTGACATCATCGTTGCTCCGAAAACAGCAAAATCTCAGGTTGATCTCGAGGAAGTGCTTATCGAGGGTGTTCCAGGCAGCTTTTACATGGACGCTTCCGTCATCGACGATATCGTAGCTCGCGATGGCGTCGAGAAAGTTTCACCACAGTACTATCTGGCCACGGTGAAAGCCGGATGCTGTTCGATGCCGGTTCAAGTCATAGGCTTCGACCCCGAAACCGATTTTACTGTTCAACCGTGGATTGCGCGTACGTACAGTGGTGATCTGGAACGAGAATCGGTGGTCGTGGGCTGCAATATAACGGGATCTCCCGGGTCTACGATCAGGCTCTACGGCGTCGATTGCACGATTGTTGCCAAGCTCGAGGAAACCGGCACATCGCTCGATACAGCTGTGTTTGCAACGAACGAGACGCTGCGTGATTTGATCGACGGTTCTTCCGCACGTGGGCTTGCGGTGCTAGATGAGCATGATCCTGCAGAAGTGATTTCGACGGTCCAGGTTAAACTTGCGGATGGCTATAGGGCCGAGGATGTGGCGGGAGATATCAACGTTCACGTGAGAAATGTGTGGGCGACTCCCACGCGTTCGATGACCTCGGGAGTTGCAGACGGCGTTGCCGGCGCGAGTCGCGTGATCGGAGTGCTCGTGGCAACAATTTGGGTCTTGGCAATTGTCGTTTTGGTAGTAGCGTTTTCGATGACGGGCAAGCAGCGTGCCCGCGAATTCGCGGTCCTTCGTGTCGTTGGGGCATCGCGCTCGCTGCTCTCTCGACTTGTTTTGACCGAAGCATTCGTCATAAGTCTAATTGGAGCCCTTGTGGGTGTCGCGGCGGCGCTTATCGCTGTAATAGCGTTCAACGGCGCCATCGAAGGGGCTTTGGGGCTTCCGTTCCTGTTCCCTGCGGCATCCTCGATAGCCTTGTTCAGCGTTTTAGCGTTCGCTGTCGCGCTTGTCGCAGGCCCGGCGGCTTCGGCCGCATCGGCTCGCAGGCTCTCGCGCGTCGACGTCGGTCAAGTGTTGCGCGAGGAGTAGTTGACAACCAAAAAGGATAGCCCTTTTGGTTTGAGTGCTGAAGAACGGAGAACATGATGTCGGAAGCAAGGCTTGAAGCGCGCGGTATGGCAAAGAGGTTCTTTCGCAAAACGCGCGAATCGGCAAAGGATTTCTACGCCGTGCATCCTACGGACCTTTCGCTACGCGCAGGACGAGTTGTCGTCCTGAAAGGCCGGTCAGGTAGCGGCAAGTCGACTCTGCTCAACATGATGGCAGGTCTGCTCGAGCCGAGCGAGGGATTGGTTCTACTCGACGGCGTCGAGATCTATGCACTGTCAGATGCCGAGCTTTCCGCGCTGCGCAACAAGTTGATTGGAGTGGTTCCTCAAGGTCATACAGCGATTCACAGCTTAACCGTTGTACAGAACGTCATGCTGCCTTACCTCATGTACCGCGATAATGACGGCGATTGCGAGAAGCGCGCTCTCGAGCTGCTTGCGCAATTGGGAATTCGAGAATTGGCTGACAGCTATCCGTCCGAGCTTTCGGGTGGGGAGTTGAGGCGAATGGCGATTGCGCGCGCCCTCATGTGCGAGCCGGCGATTCTCCTTGCTGACGAGCCTACAGGTGATCTTGACGACGAGAACACAGCGGTCGTTCTTCGAACTTTGCGAGATTGTGCTAACTCGGGTGTTGCCGTATTAATAGTTACTCACGAGCAAGCAGCCGAGTCGTATGCCGACTGCGTCCTTCGCATGGATGCGGGCGTTTGCCGATGAGCTTGACTTGGACGATGCGGTAAGACAACGTCCTCTTTGCCACATCGTGCTGTCTGTAAGGGAGGTCGATCGCGCTTGTGCGGCCTATTCGTCCAGGAAACCCAGGTTGCCCACGTAATCTGCCCATAGCTCGAACGATTCATCGCTAATGGCGTGTTCCATCAAGCAGGCTTCGTTTTCGGCCGTTTCAGGATCGATGCCAAGGCCTTTCGTGAAGAACGCCACCAGGCAGCGGTGGCGGCTGTAAATCGCCTGGCCGTATTCGTATCCCTCTTCCGTCATCGTGATATCGCCATAGTAGGGCTGGCTGACCAGGTTGTTCTTCTTGAGCACTGCAATTGCTTTGTTCACAGCAGTCCTCGAAACGTTGAGCTTTCGTGCGATGTCGACAGATTTGACGGGCTTTTCGACAGTGCCGCCCAGCATGATGATTGCTTCGAGATAGTCCTCGTTGGACATTGAAATCTTTTCCATGTGCGCTCCTTGGACGAGACGTGCCTCCTATTTCGGGGGTTCTCATCGAGCACACTGGCAGAGAGGTCGCCGGCGGGGGAGGAGAGAGAGGGGGGATGGGCCTCCCCGCCGGCTTTGTTTTGTGGTGAACGATCAGACGAGAGGAATCTTCACCACCGTGTCAGTGAGGTGCCGGGAAAACGTTTCCCGATGAAAGTAAGAATAGGTTAACTTATATGAGAAGTCAACCGCGGTTTTAAAGCAAACATCGGTATCCATAAGTTATCCATATATAACAAAATACCAAACAAGCAGTGCTCAGGAATTCGGCTCATCGAGGGCGGCCCTCCAAGGCGCTGCTCTTTGACGCACAATAAGTTATGCTAGACTAACAAAAAGTTAGATACAACATACTAAACAGGCAATCGAGAAAGGTCATGACATGGAAAAGGGTACGAAATACGCGCTTTTCACCGGACTCGGGTTCTTGCTCGGCACAGCAGGCGTGAAAGCCGCGACGAGCAATACGGCACGCAAAGGCTATGTCTACGCGATGGCGCAGGGCATGCGCGCGAAATCCGAGTACGAGAGCATGGTCGAAGAAGCCAAGGCCGAGTACGACGACATGAAAGCCGAAGCCAGCTACCTTGCTGGCGTCGAAGAGGCCAAAGCGGACGAGAAGCCCTCTAAATAGCAGAGCTGCTTACCTCGGGATCGCTCCATGAGATACATCATTGCAAGGGAAATGCCCGGGCGGATGCGTGTGCGCCTGGAAGGACCGGTGCCTGAAGGCGACATGGGAGCGCTTTGCTCTCTGCTCGATGCATGCCCTGACATCGTTACGGCGCGCGTGTATCCGCTCATAGGCTCGATTGCGGTCGCTTACGAGCCGGTCGACGAGGCGCGCTCGCGTGTGCTCGACTTTCTGAGCAGCATCGAGCGCAATGACGTCGAGCGTATGCGTCAGGCAGGCTCGTTCTCATCATCGGCGCAGACGCGGGGGCTTCTTCTGGATATCGCATGGCTTGCTGGGACGTATTTCATACGTCGCTGGTTGCTTCCAAATCCTCTTGCAATGATTTGGAACGTGATGATGTTCCTACCGTATCTGCGCGGGGCGGGTCGCTCGCTATCCCATGCGCGGCTCGACGTCCCCGTGCTCGATGCGTCGGCGATTGCGATGTCGCTCGTGCAAGGAGATGCCAAGACCGCTGGCGAGACGATGTTCTTGCTCAGTCTTGGCGAAACGCTCGAAGACTACACCGAGGCCCGTTCCCAAGGAGCGCTCATCGACGCTCTCATGCACGTGGGCGATACGGCACAGCTCGTTCAAGGCGACACCGAATTGCAAGTCAAGGTGTCCGATCTTCGTCAAGGCGATTTGATTGCCGTGCGCACGGGCATGCCAGTTGTCGTTGACGGGTGCGTGGAGGCGGGGCTTGCCCTCGTGAACCAGGCTTCGTTGACCGGCGAGCCTCTCGCAGTCGAGCGCACGGTCGGCGATGACGTGTTTGCAGGCACCTCCGTCGAAGAGGGCGAGATACTTGTGCGCGTGAAAGCCGATCCGGGGCAGACACGTATTCGTTCAATCGTTTCGCTGGTGAAGTCGGCAGACCAGTATCAATCGGCTCGACAGGCGCGGCGCGAGCAGTTAGCGGCGCGCATCGTCCCCTGGAATTTCCTGCTTGCAGGTGTCGTTGCGCTTGTGACACGCTCTATCGTGAAAACGTCAGCGGCACTCATGGTCGATTATTCATGTGGGCTGAAGCTCACCGGTTCGATAGCCGTGCTTTCGGCCATGAGCCAATCGGCAAGATCGGGATTCACCGTCAAGGGCTCGAAGTATTTCGATGCGGTGCGCGATGCGGACACGATTGTCTTCGACAAGACCGGCACGCTCACCGAAGCGACACCACGTGTGGCGAAGGTGCTTGGAAGCAAAGGTTGGCCTCAGCGCGAGGTGCTCAGGTTTGCCGCATGTCTCGAGGAGCACTTTCCCCATCCCGTTGCGCGGGCTGTGGTCAATGCGGCTATGCAGCAAAATCTTGAGCATCGCGAGCTTCATGGCGATGTCGAATATCTGGTCGCTCACGGTATCGTCTCATCCCTCGACGGCAAACGTGTGGTCATCGGCTCGCAGCATTTCGTGGTCGAAGATGAGAACATTTCCATTTCACCTCGCCAGATGCACCGAATCGAACGGGAATTCGAGGGGCTTTCACCCCTTTATCTTGGTGTGGACGGCAAGCTCGTGGGGGCTCTTGGCATCGAAGACCCCTTGAAAGCCGGCGTCGCTGATGCAGTCGACCAGCTGCGTTCGCTCGGGTTCGAGCGCATTATCATGCTGACGGGCGACAACGAACGGACGGCAGCCCGCATCGCCGCAGAAGCGGGGCTCACGGAGTTCCGGGCTGACCAGTTGCCTGAAGACAAGCATGCGTTCGTAGACGAGCTCAAGGCTCAGGGTTGCAACGTGATCATGGTCGGTGATGGCGTGAACGACGCTCCGGCACTTGCCCATGCAGATGTCGGCATTGCAATGGGGCAGGGTACGGCGATTGCGAAAGAGGTTGCCGACATCACGTTGTCGGACGGCGATTTGTCATCGATTGTGGCACTCATCAAGCTGTCCCGGAAGCTTTCTGAACGCATGGATCGTAGTTTCTACCAAGTAATGGGTTTGAATTCGGCGTTTCTCGTCGGAGGCATCTCCGGCGTAATAACTCCGCAGACGTCGAGTCTGCTGCACAACGCGACCACCATCGGCTTGAGTTTGGCTGCAAGTCGGGTGTATCGCATCTGAAATGCACCAGGTGGTTCGACAGGAAGGACCAATCATGAAATCCCATAAGATGTGGGCGATTGCCGCCACGTTTTGCATGATCATGACGCTTTACACCGGCTACAAGCACAAGTAACGCTGCATCATGACGTATGTTCAAGACAGTCCGTATCTCGAGGTTCACGGGCTTTGCAAAAGCTACGGCAAGGACGAGGCGCGGGTCGAGGTGTTGCGCAACATCGACGTGTCGGTGGGCAAGGGTGAAATCTGCGTCCTGCTCGGGCCGTCGGGCTCGGGCAAGTCGACATTTCTCAATATCGTAGGCGGTCTCGAGCCAGCTGATTCGGGCTCCATTCGCGTCGGTGGCGAGACGATTACTGATATGGAAGCAGGCGACCTTGTGGAGTACCGACGCCGCGAACTGGGTTTTGTTTTTCAGTTCTACAACCTGGTGCCCGACCTGACCGTCACCGAAAACATCGAGGTGTGCCAGTATCTGTCAAGCGACCCGCTGCCCATGGACGACCTCTTGCGTTCGCTTGGGCTTTGGGAGCATCGTCGCAAGTTCCCGCATGAGATATCGGGCGGTCAGCAACAACGCTGCGCCATCGGCCGCGCGCTCGTGAAGAACCCGGGTTTATTGCTTTGCGATGAGCCGACTGGCGCGCTCGATTACCACACATCCAAGGAAATTCTCGAGTTGATGGAACAGGTCAACCGTACGTACGGTTGCACGATCATCATCGTTACACACAACGATGCGATCAAGCACATGGCTCATCGCATTTTGCGGTTGCGCGACGGCGAACTGATAGGTGACGAGCTGAACGGCAACGTGCTTCCAGCGAGGGAGCTGACCTGGTAGTTCATGGCTTCACCCCTGAGAAAACGCCTTCCGCGCGAGTTGCGCAACAACTTGGGCAAGTACCTGGGCATGTTTCTGCTGCTCGCACTCGCCATTGCGTTTACCACAGGCTTCCTGGTGGCTGCGAGTTCCATCGAGGTCATCGGCAACGCAATGCGTGATGACTACTACACCGAGGATGGGCATTTCGCAACGACGTTCGAGGCTGACGACAAATCAATCGATGCGGTCGAGGCGCTCGGGTGTACGGTCGTCAAGCAGTTCTACTATGATGCGCCGCTTGTCTTCGACGGTGCCGCCGACGGCACGCAGGCCCGCACGTTTCCGAACCGTGGGCAGTACAACCAGGTGGTCTATGCGCAAGGACGTGCGCCCGAAACCGATGCTGAAATTGCGCTTGACCGCGTGTTCTGTCAGAACAACGGACTAGAGCTGGGTGACACGGTGACTTTGGCCGGCCGCAGCATGCAGCTTGTCGGCATCATGACATTGTCCGACTACACCTGCCTGTTCCAAAACAACTCGAGCTTCATTTTCAACGCCCTCAGCTTCACGACGGCTCAGGTAACGCAGGAGGCGTATGACCAGATCGACCAGGGGTCGGTCATATACAGCTACGCGTTCTATCTGGATGATCGAAGCATGTCGTTGCCCGACCGCACGGAGCTCGAGAAGAGCATGATGGAGACGTTGGCAGACGAGGGCGAGGTTGTCACCGATTTCGTCGATTATGCAGGCAACCAGGCCATGTTCTATGCCATGGATGACATCACGGGGGACCAGATGATGTGGAAGATCCTGCTGGGGATGCTCATCGTCATCATGGCGTTCGTGTTCGTCGTGTTGACCGATGCCACCATTGAAGCGGAAAGCGCGATCATCGGCACGCTGCTCGCGAGTGGCTGGCGCAAGCGAGAGCTCGTCGCGCATTACATGACGCTTCCGACAGTCGTCGGCGTTGCCGGCGCGATTGCAGGCAACGCCTTGGGCTATACGTTGCTCGTGTTGCCCATGCAGAACCTTTACTATAATTCGTACGGCTTCCCGCCGTACCATACGACGTTCAATTTAGGCGTGCTCGTCTTCACCACCATCGTGCCGCTCGTACTGCTCGTCGTAATCACGTTCATCGGGTTGGTGCGCAAGCTGAAGGCTACGCCGCTGCAGTTTCTGCGCCGCGAGATAACGCATCGCTCGAAGCGGTCGAGCATGCATCTTCCTGAACGGCTGCGGTTCGTCACACGGTTTCGGTTGCGTGTGTTCGTGCGCAATTTGTCGCACTTTGCCACGCTGTTTTTCGGCATCATGTTCGGGAGCCTGCTGCTCTTGTTTGGGCTGGCCATGATGCCGCTCATGAACCATTTCGCCGAGGAGTCGGCCAAGGACGTGCCGGCAGAGCATCTCTATGTATTGAAGACGCCGATGGAGATCGATGTGACGAGCAGCGAGCGGGAAGCTATGGCCGCTGCTGAGGAGCTCATGCTGACCGAAGACCTTGGCAGCATCGATCCCGCGCATCTGCTTGGCCTTTATCTGGAGTCGTCGCGCGTCGATGCTGAAGCGAATGTGGCCAACACGCTCGAGAACTCGCCTGAGGCAATCGGACAGGTAGAGAAGTTCGCCATGACCACGCTTCAGACACCGCGCCGTTTAGGCAGTCTTTCGGAAGACATCACCGTGTACGGAATCCAGCCTGATTCGCGGTACTGGAGCGATGTGCCCGTCCAGGACGGAAAAGCATGTGTGGGTTTGGGGGCGCAGCAGAAATGCGCGATTGGTCTTGATGAGGCACGTGAGTTCACCGACAAGTACACCGGCGATTCATATGAGATCTCGTTCGACCAAACGGTTGGCAACGCCACCACCATGAGCGTGTATTTGACGCTTGACGATTTCAACCGGCTGCTCGGCAACGATGCCGATTACTTCAGCGGTTATGCATCCGATCTGCCTCTCGCCCTGAACAGCCGCTATGTTGCAACAGAGATTACGCCGGAGCAGATGATGGGTGTTGCAGAGCAGATGCAAGATTCCATGGGCACCATGGCTCAGTCGCTGCTCTATGCCGTCGTGCCGCTGTTCCTCATCCTCATCTACCTTCTCACCAAGACGGTCATCGACCGATCGGCGCGCTCCATCTCGTACATGAAGGTGTTCGGCTATCACGACCGCGAGATCTCGAAGCTCTACGTGCGTTCGATAACCGTCACGGTGCTCGTCTCGCTCGTGTTGTGTTTACCTATCATCGTAGGAGTGATCGACCTGCTCGTGCAGGTTATGATGTCGCAGTACTCGGGCAACCTTGAGATATGGATTGCACCGCAAACCTACGCAATCGAAGTCCTCATCGGTGCGGCCACCTATGCCGTTGTGGCTCTTCTGCACATGCGCCGCATTCGTCGCGTACCGCTCGCCTTGGCCATGAAGGTGCAAGAATAGCGTCTCGGGAAGACGCGGCGTTCTTTCAGCCGTTAATTGCACGTTTGCAGTTAGGCGATTGGGACGAATTCCACACGACCGCTCACGCCGATGCAGCATTGTCGCGTACAATAGGAATGTTCTGCGAAATGCTGGAAAGGGGTGCGGGTTGGAAGGCTCCGGCAAACCAGAAGTGCTCGTCTTCGGCGGTACGACCGAGGGGCGCGAGATAGCTGGATGGCTGAGTGCGCGCGGCACGTGCTCTGTTGTCGTGAGCTCGTTGACCGAGTACGGTGGATCGCTTGTCGAGGGATTGCCGAACGTCGAGTCGCTGACGGGTCGCATGCTTCCCGATGCCATGGAGCACCTCATGCGCGATCGCGCATTTGCATGCGTGGTCGATGCGACGCATCCTTACGCAGCGGGCGTTTCGGCAAGCATAGCCGCTTCATGCGAAGCGAGTGGAACTCCCCGTTTGCGCGTTCTACGCGAAGGCGAGCCCGAGGGCCCTTGGGCTGGCGTTGCGGATGCCGCAGAAGCGGCCCAGCTTGTTGCCGGCCGTGCGGGCAACGTGCTGCTCACAACGGGTAGCAATGATTTGCCGATTTACGTCGAGGCAATCGATGATTATCAAGAGCGAGTGTACGCACGCATCCTTCCGATGGAGAAGTCGATTGCGAGCGCCGATTCGCTTGGCATCCCCCTCGATCACATCATCGCCATGAAGGGCCCGTTCTCGAAGGAGCTCAACAGCGCCCTCATTCGGCAATTCGATATCAAGATGCTTGTGACGAAGGCATCGGGCAAATCCGGCGGTTTCTGGGAGAAGGTCGAGGCTGCGCGTGAGTGCGGCGTCGAGCTGATCGTCATCCGCCGCCCGATTCAGGAAGAGGGCCTGAGTTTGGAAGATGCGAAGCGCGAATTGGAGACGCGATTCGGTTTGTAATTAGTGAGTCAGGGGCCAGGGCATCGACTCATTGTGCACAATGAGTCAGGGGTCAGACCCCTGACTCATTCGAAAGAGGAGTAGAGCATGAAGGTTTACGTTGTAGGCATTGGAATGGGCAACGCCGACACGCTGACGGTGGGGGCGAAACGTGCTATCGAAAGCAGCGATCTGCTCATTGGCGCAACGCGCTTGCTCGAATCGTTCGATTACGTGGCATGCGAAAAGCTCGATCTCATCAAGCCGAGCGATATCATCGATGCTCTCGCGAATGCGACGTGTGAGCAGGCGAGCATTTTGATGTCGGGCGACGTGGGGTTCTACAGCGGTGCGACCGCGCTCTACGACAAGTTGGGCGAATACGACGTCGAAGTCATCCCGGGCATCTCCTCGCTCGTGTACTTCTGCGCGAAACTGCGTACGACATGGCAGGATGCCACGCTTGTTTCAGCTCATGGCCGCGAACACGATGCGGTGGGCGCAATCCAATCAAACGCGAAAACGTTCTGCATCACGGGTGGCAAAACCAAGGTCGATGACATCTGCCGCAGCTTGGTCGAGCGCGATCTCGGCGATGTTCAGGTGGCGGCCGGTGAGCGCCTGTCGTACGACGACGAGCGCATCATCGAAGGCACGGCTGCCGAGCTGGCCGAAATGACGTTCGAGAACCTGACGGTCATGCTTGCCGTGAACCCGAAGCCCGTGGCGCGCGCGTTCGCCGCTCCCTCGTTGGCCGACGGTGATTTCCTGAGGGGCAAAGCGCCCATGACGAAAGAAGAGGTTCGTGCGCTTGTCATCTCGAAGCTGCACATTGCTGCGGGTCATACCGTGTGGGATGTGGGTGCTGGCACGGGGTCGGTTTCGGTAGAGGCAGCTTTGGCCGCCTCGCGTGGAACCGTGTGCGCCATCGAGCGCAATGCCGATGCCATCGAGTTGATGCGCAAGAACCGCGAAGCGTTCGGTTTGACGAACCTCGTGGTGGTGGAAGGCGAGGCGCCTGCGGCGCTCGCTGGCTTGCCCGCACCCGATCGCGTTTTCATCGGAGGCTCGGCAGGAAACCTCGACGACATCATTGAAACTGCGCTGAGCGCAAATCCGTGTGCTCGGATCTGCGTCACGGCCATCACGCTCGAAACGCTTTCGAGCATGCTCGAGTGTCTGCGCAGTCGCGGTATCGAAGACGCCGACATCGTGCAGGTGTCGGTCGCACGCGCGGATAAAGTGGGCTCGTATCATCTGATGCGCGCGGAGAATCCCATTTACATAATCACCGCTGATTTCGATGGGGGCGATGCTCGATGACGGGCATCGTTGCTCCCCGCATCCTTATCGGCGCTCCCGCTAGCGGTGGAGGAAAGACGACGTTCACGTGCGGTCTCTTGCGCGCGCTCGTGCGGCGTGGGCTGAAGGCGGCTGCTTGCAAGTGCGGTCCCGACTACATCGACCCGATGTTCCACAGCGGGGGCATCGGCGCCTTCTCGCGCAACCTCGATTTGTTCTTCTCCGCCGTAGAACAGGTTAGGCA
>JAZLCO010000116.1:0-2621 GCA_045614225.1 Eggerthellaceae bacterium
CATTTCGCACGTAGCGAGTGCGATATCGTCGTGTGCGAAGTCGGTTTGGGCGGTCGGCTCGATTCGACCAACATCATCGACCCGCCGGAGGCGTGCGTGATTACGCGCATCGGCCTCGACCATACCGAGTTTTTGGGCGACACACCTGCGAAGGTGGCCGCGGAGAAGGCGGGCATCATCAAGCCAGGCTCGGCTGTCGTGTCGTGGCCTCAAGAAGACGAAGGCGCCTTGCAAGCAATCGTCGATGCAGCGAAACGGTGCGGTGCGAACGTTGTCGCGCCGGATATGGGGCTGCTCAAAGTCGGTGGCGTCAGCGCTGAGGGCATTCGCTCGTTCACATATGGTGGCGAAAGCTTCACGACGAAGCTGCTCGGCAGCTACCAGCCTTCGAATGCCGCACTTGCCATCGAGACAGCACGTCAGCTTCGCGAGCGCGGATGGAAGCTGACCGATGATGTAATTGAACGCGGCGTGGCCAACACGTCATGGCCGGGCCGCTTCGAGGTTGTTTCGGACGATGTACCGGTTGTCGTCGTCGACGGCGGACACAATCCGCAAGGTGCCGAGGTGCTTGCCGATTCGTTGCGCGACGTGTTCGCCGGACGGCGCATCGTGTTCCTGATGAGCGTGCTTGCCGACAAGGACTATCCGGCGATGATCGAGCAGGTTGCCCCGCTTGGTGTTGCATGGGTGTGTGTGACCTCGCCGAATGCTGCCCGTGCTCTCTCTGCCGATGACCTTGCAAGTGAGATTCGCAAGCATGTCGACGCATCGGTTGTCATAGAAACCGCAGACGGTTTTGCCTCAGCAATGAAAAGAGCCCGCGAAATCGCAGGCTCCGATGGTGTTGTTTGCGCGTTCGGCTCGCTCTATTCAATCGCCGAGATCAAGAAAGCGCTCTAAAGGACGTGCCATTGGGGACAGGCCAAATGTCTCGTATATGTTTGGTCAATGTTTACGAAAAACATATGAGACATTTGGCCTATCCCCAATGGCACACTTGATTATCGTTTCCCGATTACAGTCCTTCGACGTACTCGACGAACTGACCGAGCGTCTCGATGCCCTCGGAATCATCGAATTCCCCGAGGTCGATGCTGAGCCTGTCCTCGAGTTCGCAAACTAGTTCGACCATGTCGAGCGAGTCGATGTTGAGCGATTCGAACGTCGACTCCTCGGTGATGTCGGCCGGGTCGATGTCCAAGTTCTCGTGCAAGATGTCCTTGATGGTGTCGATAGTCGTCATGTTTCCTCGTTTCCTGTTTTCCGTGGTCAAAGAAAAGGGGCGCACCGTCCGTGCGCCCCGCAAAGCCAAAAACCTTAGAGCTTCTGCTTCAGGATGCCGTAGCCGCCGTCGTCGCGACGATAGAGCACGCAGACTGCTTCGGTGTCGCGGTCGGTGTAGGCGAAGAAGTCGTGCCCGAGCAGGTCGATCTGGATCAGTGCCTCTTCCTCGGTCATCGGGGCGAACTCGATTTCCTTCACGCGGACGATTTCCTCGTCAGCCGAAAGGTCAGCCATAAGGGCGTCGAGGTCGAGCTCTTCGCCTTCCATGGTGCGGATGGAGCCCGGATCGCCGTGGGCGCCTGCACGCACCTTGCGGTCGATGACGCGGGTCTTGTACTTGCGAAGCTGGCGCAGCACCTTGGCGGCGGCAACGTCGATGGCCGAGAACATGTCCTGCTCTTCTTCTTCGACGCGCACTACGTTACCCCTGGTGCGGATGGTGACCTCGCATACGCAGGGCAGGGCGATAGACGGGTTTTTCTTGACGCTCAGAACGACTTCAGCGTCGAGGGGATCGATGTCCATGACCTTCATGGCGTTGCCGATTTTTTCCTCGGCATACTGACGGGTGGCGTCTGTGACGGTCATCTTGCGCCCGGCTACTGTGATTGCCATGACTACCTCTTTTCCGATGGGCGAACAAAAAAAGCTTGGAATTCCGGTTGCCTTGTACGGCTCTCCTTTCCCAAGCTGGCAACAACAGGATAGCGCAAAAATAACGCCCGCGCAGCATGAAATTGCAATCGTTAGCGACGCGTTGAGCGTTGCGCCGAACAGGTTGGTGTTTCATTGTTGCAACAGCAACTACGCTGGTGCTGCAAGCCTCATTGGTATACTTGTCACGTATTGAATCGCATAGATGCGGAGGGAACAGATGAAAACCGCAGCCATCGTGTTGGCAGCAGGTGCTGGCACGCGTATGAAGTCAGATAAACCCAAGGTCGCCCACGAGGTGCTGGGCAAGCCACTCGTCAACTGGGTGCTCGACGCCGCCGAGGAAGCTGGAATCGAGCGCCTCGTCACCGTGGTCGGCCACAAGCGCGAGCAGGTCATCCCGCTCGTTGAGGACCGTGCCGAAATCGTCGTTCAGGAAGAGCAGCGTGGCACTGCCCATGCCGTGTTGTCGTGCAGTGATGCGTTGGCCGATTTCGAGGGCTCGCTGCTCGTGCTGTCGGGCGACTGCCCCCTCATCACCTCTGAAACCATGAAGGCCCTGATCGACATGCGCGAGTCTAACGACGCTGCTGTCGTCGTGCTCACGATGGAGATGGCCGACCCGACGGGTTACGGCCGCATCATCCGCGAAGCGGATGGGTCTGTCGCGCGTATCGTCG
>JAZLCO010000117.1:0-22899 GCA_045614225.1 Eggerthellaceae bacterium
TGGAGATGGCACACCCTTCCCTGGGAGCAGCGTGCCATTTATAGCAAAACGGCGAGGTCGCATTATTCGCCGCATCAATATGGTGAAGTTAAGGATGCTGGTCACAGGCATATTCTTATGATATATTGTCACGTGCAGCAACAAGCAACACGCTGCGCCATATCTTTCGTACGAGGAAAGTGGGCATGTCCCGCTTTCTTTTTGTATGAGGGCAGGTTAGCGGAAAGGAAAGGGCCTCGGTGCTCACACGAAAGGAACAAGAGCTGCTCGACGCTTTGGCGCCGACTGCCGAAAAAGAAGGCGTCGACCTCGTGACGCTTGAAGTCGTTGGTGCCAAGAAGGCTCCGACGATTCGCGTGTACATCGACACCGACCACGGTGTGAGTTTCGACGAGCTGGCTGCTGCGCAGGCGTGGATCAACGACATCATGGATGACATCGATCCATTCCCCGGAGCTTACACGCTCGAGGTATCGTCGCCGGGCATCGACCGGCCGCTGAGGACGCGCGAGCATTTCGAGCGCTTCGCAGGCGAGAAGGTCGTGGTCAAGACGACGGCACCCATCAACGGTCGCGGCACGTACTCAGGCGTGCTTGTAGGCATGAACGGCGACGACATCGAAGTCGATTGCGATGGCGAGCTGTTCACCATACCGTTCGATGCCGTGAAGAAGGCCAACGTAAAGGGAACATTCGACTTCAACTAGTCGTGAGGAAAGGAAGACACGTGGCAACATCACAATTGATCGAGGCGTTGCAGGAGTTGGCGCACGAGCGCAAAATCGACGAGTTCTACCTCATCGAACGCCTTGAGGAATCACTTGCAAACAGCTACCAGCGCATCCTCGACCTTGAATGGGATGCACGCGTCACAATCGACCGCCAGACGGGCAAGATCTACGTGTACGAGCTCGTTCCGGTAGGCGAGCCCGATGAAGAGACCGGCGAGTATTCCGAGTTCGAGGAGCGCGACGTCACGCCGGCAGACGTGAGCCGCATCGCCGCCCAGAACGCCAAGAGCGTCATCGCCGCCATCGTTCGCGATGCTGGCCGTCAGTCGATTTACGAAGAGTTCTCGGGTCGTGTAGGCGACCTCGTCACCGGCACCGTTCTGCAAGGAACACCCGATTTCACGATCATCAAGATTCGCGATGGTGTCGAAGCCGAGCTTCCGCATTACGACCAGAAGCGTTATCCGGGAGAGCGCAACGAGCGCCCGAACAATGAGCATTATCGTCATAACCAGCGCCTCAAGGTACTGATCATCGATGTGCGCGACCCCTCGAGCGATGCGCCGCGTGTCCGTGGCGACCAGCAGCGTCCGCCGATCGTCGTGTCGCGTACGCACCCCGACCTGATTCGCCGTCTGTTCGAGATCGAAGTTCCCGAGATCTACGACGGCTTGGTTGAGGTGAAGTCCATCGCCCGCGAGCCGGGCGTTCGCTCGAAGGTTGCTGTTGCATCCCGCGAATCGAACCTCGATCCGGTTGGTGCATGCGTCGGCCCGAAGGGCAGCCGCGTGCGCATGGTCGTCGAGGAGCTTCGCAACGAGCGCGTCGATGTCATCCAGTGGAGCGAGAACCCGGCTGTCTACGTCGGCAATGCGCTGTCACCGGCGAGGGTCAACTCGGTCACCATCGACGAGGAGAACCACTATGCAACCGTCGTCGTCTCCGACGACCAGCTCTCGCTTGCCATCGGCAAGGAGGGTCAGAATGCACGCCTCGCTGCGCGCTTGACCGGCTGGCATATCGACATCAAGAGCGCTTCGTTCGTGGGAGCATCGCTCGTCGACGAGGACACGCTTCTCGACGACGAAGTTGAGGAAGAGTCCGAGTTCTGTGCTTATGAGAACGAAGACGGTGTACGTTGCCGCAACCACGCCCGTCCGGGCAGCAGGTACTGCGGAATTCACGCGAGCCTCGAATAGGAGTATTTGAATGGCCGAGGCCCGCGAGAAACGCGTGAGGACATGCGTCGGATGCGGTGAGCAATCCGGTAAGGAGACGCTCATGCGCATCATGCGCTCCGCTGATGGTTCGGTGTCGTTCGACCCGACCGGGCGCGGTGCCGGGCGCGGTGCTTACGTGTGCTCGCAAGCATGCTTCGAACAGGCGTTGAAGACGCGGAAGCTGCAACGGGCCTTGAAATGTGGGATAGAGAAGGAAGATGCCGAAGGCATCGCAGCGCAATTGGCCGCTGCGCAAGCCAGTCGGATGCAGTAAGGAGAGAGTATGGCGAGCATGCGAGTGTTGCAACTTGCAAAAGAGTACGGGCTTTCCAACAAGGAAATGCTCGAAAAGGTTATTGAGCTCGGTATTCCAGCCAAGAGCCATGCAAGCGTGCTCACCGAGGAGAACGTCGCGAAGGTCCGCGAAGCCCTCGGAGAGGCATCGGTAGACGAGAAGACGGGCGAGCCCGCCGAACGTCCGCTCACCAAAGAAGAAATCGAAGCACGTGAGCGCGAGGCCGAAGAGGAACGCGCGCGCCGTGAAGCCGTTGAGAAGGAACGTGCCGCTCGTGAGGCGGAACGCGCCGGGCGCACGGGCGCGGCCAAGTCCGAAAAGGACGAGGACGAAACGAAGCAGGAAACCAAGCCCCGCAAGGTTGCTCCTGAAACGAATCCCTTCGAGAATCTGGAAAACCAGATTGCAAGCGAGCAGGAGCGCGTGAAGCGCGAGGCTGAGGAAGCTGCAGCGCGCTCGCGCGCAGCTGCAGTTGCAAAAGACGTGGCCAAGAAGCAGGCTGTCGAGGAGGCTCTGCGCAACCGCAACGGCAAGAAGAGTGCGGCAAAGCCCGCAGAGGAGCCCGTCGAGAAACCTGCTGAAAAGCCTTCCAGAAAGCAAGCACCTGTCGCGAAACCTGCCAAGACGAATTTCGATTCGCTGCTCAGCCAGATCGAATCCGAGAAGAAGCGCATTGAAGAGCAAGCTGCAACTCCTTCGAAGCCGAGCCAGGCAGAGCGTCCTGCACAGCAAGGTGGCAAGAAGGGCAAGAAAAAGCAGCGCAACGAGCAGTTCGTGCCCGAGCTAGAGGCTGAGGCGGACGGCGAGGACCGTTACGCGAAAATGGCCGTGCAGGTCGAGAAGCTGCAACGCGACAAGGTGCTCGCTGATGCGCGCGCAGCTGTTGCCGCAGCATCCACCCACGAGGGCGAAGGACGCCGCAAGAAGCGCAAGGAGAAGCGTCAGGCCGAGGCCCGTGAGCGCGCCGAGCTCGAGGCGCTTGAGAAGGGTCTCGACCCCGAGCTCGTGCTTGACGAGTCCGTCGTCGAGGTGCCCCAGGGTGCTTCGGTCGCCAAGCTCGCCGAGGTGCTGAAGGTTCAGCCCAACGACATCATCAAGAGGCTGTTCATGCTCGGTCAGGTGCTGACGTTGACCCAGACCATGAGCGACGACCTCATCGAGCTGGTTGCGGACGATCTCGGCCGCAAGGTTCGCGTCGTTTCTCCCGAAGAGGAATACGCGGTCGTGTATCACGACACCGAAGACGATCTCAAGCCGCGTCCGCCGGTAGTCACGGTCATGGGCCATGTCGACCATGGCAAGACGTCGCTGCTCGACGCGATTCGCCACACTGGCGTTGTCGCGAGCGAGGCTGGTGGCATCACTCAGCATATCGGCGCGTCTGTTGTCGAAATCGATGGCAAGCAGATCACTTTCATCGACACTCCGGGTCACGAGGCGTTCACGGCAATGCGTGCTCGTGGTGCCCAGGTCACCGACGTCATCGTGCTCGTTGTCGCTGCCGACGACGGCGTCATGCCGCAGACGGTTGAGGCAATCAACCATGCGAAGGCAGCTGATGTTCCCATCGTCGTGGCTGTCAACAAGATCGATAAACCCGGTGCGAACCCCGATCGCGTGCGTCAGGAACTCACCGAGTACGGCGTCATCCCCGAAGAGTGGGGCGGCACCAACATGTTCGTCGAGGTGTCTGCAAAGAAGAAGATGCATATCGACGACCTGCTCGAGACCATCATCCTCCAGGCTGACGTGCTCGAGCTGAAGGCCAATCCCGATGCGCTTGCTTCCGGCTTCGTCATCGAGGCTAACCTCGACAAAGGCCGTGGCCCCGTCGCCACGGTGCTCGTCCAGCGCGGTACACTGCATCCCGGCGATAGCGTAGTCGCTGGCACCTCGTACGGCCGCGTCCGTGCGTTGGTCAATCCTCGTGGCGAGAACGTCCCGGCCGCATTCCCGGCCGACCCGGCAGAGATCCTCGGCTTGTCGAGCGTGCCGGTCGCCGGTGACGAGTTCCGCGTATTCGAAGACGAACGCGATGCCCGCAAGCTCGCCGAAGAGCGCGCGCTGCGCCAGCGCCTCGCTGCTCAGGAATCGAAGTCGCACATGAGCTTGGACGACCTGTTCGATCGCATCGAGGCTGGCAAGCAGACCGACTTGAACCTCATCGTCAAAGCCGACGTCCAGGGTTCGATCGAGGCTCTGCGCGACGCATTCGAGAAGATGGACCAGTCCGAGGTTCGCATCAACATCGTGCACTCCGCCGTTGGTGGCATCACCGAGACCGACGTCACGCTGGCATCGGCATCCGACGCCATCATCATCGGCTTCAACGTTCGCCCGACGGGCAAATCGAAACAGCAGGCCGAGAAGGAAAAGGTTGACATCCGTCTGTACCGTGTCATCTACCAGGCAATTGAAGAAATCAACGCCGCACGCGTCGGTCTGCTTTCCCCCGACATCGTCGAGGAAGACACCGGTATCGCAGAGGTTCGCGAGTTGTTCAAGGTGCCGAAGGTCGGCACGATCGCTGGTTGCTACATGCTCGAAGGCGAGATGCACCGCGATGACAAGGTTCGCTTGGTTCGCAACGGCACCGTCATCTACGACGGTTCGCTTGCCAGCATGCGCCGCTTCAAGGACGATGTGAAATCGGTTAAGTCCGGCTACGAGTGCGGCTTGGGTGTCGAGGGCTTCCAAGACCTCAAGATCGGCGACACGATCGAGGGTTACATCATCAAGGAAGTCGAGAGGACCGAGTAAATGAAACAGGGCAGTTCCTCACGACGCGTGAATGAGCAGGCACGGCAGGTGATTGCCGAGACGCTCATGTTCGAAATCTCCGACCCGCGGCTGGCGATGGTGACCATCACCGGCTGCGAGGTCAGTTTCGACCGCGCGTTCTGCAACGTTTACTACACCGCTCAGCCTGGAACGTACGACGAGGTCCAGGAGGCATTCGGCAAAGCCGGCGGACGTATTCGCTCGATTCTTGCCAAGAAGCTCAGTTGGCGCACCTCTCCCGAGCTCCGATTCTTCGTCGACCAGAGCGTCGACGAAGCCGAGCGCATTGCGCGTGCTCTCGAGACCGAACGCCAGCGTATGGGCGATGCCGAGGCCGAGGAATAACCAATAAGGGAGTATCCCTATTTGGTTAGCACAAGGAGGAAGTTGTGGCAGTTTCGTCGCAGACCAATTCGACTCTCGAGCAAATCGGCGACGTTCTCAAAGCTGCCGACGATTTCGTGATCTGCGGACACGTCAGCCCTGATGGCGACTGCCTGGGCAGTCAGCTTGCCCTTTGGCATGCGCTGCGCGCGTTGGGCAAGAATGCAACGTGCGTACTTGTCAAAGACGAGCCCATACCGATAGACCTCGCTTTCATGCCGGGAATCGACAACATGGTGTTTGCGGGCGCGTTCGAAGGGCCCGCGCGTGTGTTCGTGTGCGTCGACGTTCCGACACGCGAGCGCATAGGGCAGGCCGCTTGCGACATTCTCGACCGCTGCGAAACCTCGATCACAATTGACCACCACGAGGTGGATTGCAACATGTGCGAGCACGTTTACGTCGACCCTGACAGTGCGTCTTCGTCGGTGCTTGTCTGGCAAGTGGTTAAACACCTTTTAGATAAGCCTCCTCTCGAAAGCGCGATATGCGCATACGTCGGGTTGATGACCGACACGGGGAGCTTCAGGTACCAAAATGCTGATGCCGCCGCTTTCGCCTGCGCATCGGATCTCGTAGGCTACGGCGTCGATCCGTCGTACGTGGCGACGAACGTCTACCAGAACCGCACGCTCGCCTCCGTGAAACTCGAGGCGCTCGTGGCTAGCCGTTTCGAGCTGCTGCACGATGGTGAAGTTGCGCTCGGTTGGGTATCGGCGCGCGAGATGGAAGATCTTGGTGCGGTGAAAGCTGACGCAGACATGCTCATCGAGATATTGCGCTCGCTGCGTGGCGTGCGTATCGCATGCATGCTCAGGGAACAAGATGGCGTGGTTCGCGGCAGCCTGAGGGCGAAAGACGATACTGATGTTGCTTCGCTTGCCTCCGAGCTTGGTGGCGGCGGTCACCGTGCGGCTGCGGGTTTGACTCTCGCATTGTCGCTTGATGAAGCCCAGGAACTCATGCGCAGCAAGCTTGTTGGGCTGTTGTCGGATGGTGGGGAAGCGTAAATGAAGCGCGGCTCCTCCGGCCTTTCCCTCATAGTGGGTGTGGACAAGCCCGAGGGCATGTCTTCGCATGATGTCGTCAATCGCTGTCGGAGAATCTTCGGCGAACGAAGGGTTGGTCATACCGGCACGCTCGACCCGCTTGCGACGGGCGTTTTACCTATATGTATCGGTCCTGCCACGAGGCTCGACCAGTTCATGACATCTCATGACAAGCGTTACCGTGTTCGCATAGGGTTCGGCTACGAGACGACGACCGACGATAAGCTCGGAGAAATGACGGTGAGCGCCGCTGTTCCAGCTTATCTTTTCGATGAGGCGTTCGCGCGCGAGCGCGTTGCAATGCTCGTACGCCAACATACGCAAGTACCTCCGCAGTATTCGGCTATAAAGGTCAATGGCAAGAAAGCATATGAGGTTGCCCGTGCTGGCGACACCATTGAATTGGAACCGCGTGTCATCGAAGTTTACAAAGCAGAGCTGATCGGCATGCGTGAAGGCGAAGATGGGCTTTCGTTGCAATGGATAGTGGATGTGTCGGTTTCGAAAGGCACTTATATCAGGTCGCTCGTGAGAGATCTCGGAAGGGAAGTGATGTGCCCGGCGCATGTCACGGCTCTTGAACGTCGTTCTGCAGGCAGAATCGAGCTGGGGCATTGCGTGAGCCTCGATGTGCTCGAGAGCCTCAAACAGGATGCGGCCCTCGACCCCGTGAGGGTATTGGGTTATCGTTTCGCGTTCGGTGACAATTACGAGCGTTTCGTAAACAGTGGAACGAAGCTTTATTCCGACCAAGTCGTCTTGCACGAGCCGCTTTCCATGCAATCGAGCGGGTACTCGTGTCCATGCACAACGAGCATATGCGAGAGCATGGACCCGCCGGAAAAAGATGAAATCGTTTCAGTCATTACCAACAATCGGCTGAAAGCGCTCTACTCATACAACGCAAGTTCAAACGTTTGGACACCGGCGTGTGTCTTCTCGACTGCCATTTATAGAGGCTAGAAACTGTCTTTTTTGTCGAAATCGAGCCGTTCACGTTTAAGTTACGAGTTTTCAACGATTTCCAGAAGAAATAACTTTAGAATTTGAGGGCTTGTTGGTTTCGTGCTCACATGCCCAGCACGAAGGCAACATGGAAAAGTAAACCTGGTACAAGGAGGAATCGCGTGACTACTGCAATAGCATGGATGGCCCCGATTTGCGCAGCGATTGGCATTTGCGTTGCGGGCTATCTGGGTAGCTGGGTCCTGAAGCAGGATCCGGGTCCCGACAAGATGAACAACATTTCCCTTAAGATTCAGCAAGGCGCCCAAGCGTTCCTGATGGCCGAGTACAGGATGCTCGCCATCTTCGTCGTGGTCGTTGCCGTCATCATGGGCTTCGCGCTTTCATGGTGGACCGCAGCCGCGTTCGTGACTGGCGCCATCCTTTCGGCTGCAGCCGGCTACGTCGGCATGTTCGTGGCCACGCGTGCCAACACGCGCACGACGCATGCGGCTGAGGAGAGCGTTGCCAAGGCGCTTAACGTTAGTTTCAAATCGGGTCTGACCATGGGCCTGTGCGTTGCCTCCTTCGCATTGATGGGCCTGTCTCTCTGGCTGATCCTGCTCGTTTTCGGCGTCGACACAACGGCGCTCATGCACGAGCATGTCGGTATGGTCGAGGGCTTCGCTACTGGCGCTTCCGCCGTGGCTCTGTTCGCCCGTGTTGGCGGCGGCATCTACACCAAGGCTGCTGACGTGGGCGCCGACCTTGTCGGCAAGGTTGAGGCTGGCATCCCCGAGGACGACCCGCGCAACCCGGCCACCATCGCTGACAACGTCGGCGACAACGTCGGTGACGTTGCAGGTATGGGCTCCGACCTGTTCGAGTCCTACACGGGCTCCATCCTCGCTCCGACGATTCTTGCTGCAACCTTTGCCGAGCTCGGCTACTTCGGCGCGTTCGGCAGCATCGACATGACGTGGGCTATCGTTACCCCGGTCATCATCGCTGCATGCGGCATCATCACCTCGATCATCGGCCTGTTCGCCGTCCGTGCCAAGGAAGGCGCCGAGCTGCACAAGGCGCTCAACCGTGGCACCTACCTGGCTGCCGTCATAGAGATCATCGCAATCTTCGTGATCTTCTTCCTCTGGAACGGCCAGTCCGAGATCGGTCAGCCCATCTTCCTGTTCGGTTCGGTTATCTGCGGTCTGCTTGCCGGCCTCCTGATCGGCAAGACCACCGAGTACTTCTGCTCCGATCAGTACAACCCGGTTCACAAGCTTGCTGAAGCATCCGAGACCGGCGCAGCCACCAACATCATCGAGGGTCTCTCGACGGGCATGCTCTCGACGATCATTCCGATCCTTCTCGTTTCGTTCGCCATCATCGGCGCATACACCTTCGGCAACATGGCGTTCGCCACGCCTGACGGCCAGTCCATCATGGCCGGTCTGTTCGGCGTTGCTCTTGCTGCGACAGGCATGCTGTCCAACACCGCCATCACTATCGGCGTCGACGCATACGGCCCCGTAGCTGACAATGCTGGCGGCATTGCCGAGATGTCCGGTCTGCCCGAGGAAATTCGCGAGCGCACTGACTCGCTCGACGCTGTCGGCAACACCACGGCCGCTATCGCCAAGGGCTTCGCGATTTCGTCCGCTGGCCTAGCTGCCATCTCGCTGTTCGTTTCCTATCAGGCGACCATGCATCATGCCGACCCGACGTTCAGCCTGACGCTGACCAACCCCCTGATCGTTGCCGGTATCTTCATCGGCGCTATGATTCCGTTCATGTTTGCCGCTCTGACCATGGGTGCCGTTTCCCAGGCAGCCCACTCAATGGTCGAAGAGGTCCGTCGTCAGTTCCGCGAGATTCCGGGCATCATGGAGTACGAGGCCGAGCCCGAGTACGACAAGTGCGTTGCCATCTCCACCCAGTCTGCTCTGAAGAAGATGCTGCTTCCTGGTCTGCTCGCCGTGGTCATCCCGATTGCTATCGGTTGCTTCGACCCGGCCATGCTCGGCGGCTTCCTCGCTGGTGCCGTTTCGACGGGCATGCTGCTCGCCATCTTCATGTCGAACTCCGGTGGCGCATGGGATAACGCTAAGAAGTACATCGAGGGTGGCCACCATGGTGGCAAGGGCTCCGAAGCCCACAAGGCTGCCGTTGTCGGCGACACCGTTGGCGACCCGTTCAAGGATACCTCTGGTCCTTCGATGAACATCCTCATCAACCTCATGACGATCATCTCGCTGACTTTCAGCCCGCTGTTCATCATGATCCAGACGCTGCTCTAAGAAAAGCAAAGTCGCAACTCGGAAGACCCGCCTGCAAAGGCGGGTCTTTTTGTTTTATGGAATAGATGCGTTGTGTTTCGCCGCTACCGGGCAATGCCGTTCTAGACGATTGGCTTGTGGGCTGCTCGTTTGGCGTTGAGGGTGTTTTGCAACTCGACGGCAGCGGCGAACATGATTTCGCGCTCATCTGGGTCGAGCGCCGCGTCCGGTCTCATGTTGGCGTTCATTGCAGTAAGGGTGTCTTCCAAGTCACCGATCTCGAGTTCTTCTACGAGGAAGGAGATGGTGCGCGCACGGTCCTCGCCGTCTGAGAATGTGGCCGATGTCAATGCGCCGGCAGCTCGTGGAACGACAGCCGATGCATCAGCGACGATCTGCGCAGGGCTTGCATCCGGGTTTTTCTCGAGCGCATCGAGCAGAATGCTCGCCAGTTGTCCATTAGCAGGGTCATGCCATTGGGTTTGCGCAAGCGAGTCGAGATGATCGAGCGCCATCTGAGGGTTTTGGGCGAGCAAGCTGATAAGCCTGCGTTCGAAACGGCGCCTGCTCTTCTCGCTTTCGGAGAGCGTTATGGGTGCAGAGTTGCTTTCCGTTTGAGTGGCCGAGTTGTCATCCCTGTTATAAGTACGGGGCGGCTGAAGATTGCCAAGTGCATCGAGCACGTCCTGCTCGCGCATTTTAAGGCGTCCTGCCAGCTGAATCGCGTAGTCTTTCGCAAGCAGCGAGGACTTGATGGGTGCAAGCACCGAAAGAGCATCGGACAATGCGCGCGTGCGTCCTTCAGCTGAGGACAGGTCATGCCGGGCGAGGCGTCGTTCGATGCCATACGAAATGAGCGGTTTGGCGCTGTCGACGAGTTCGCGCAACGCATCGCCACCTCGTTGGGAGACGAAATCAGCGGGGTCGAGGTCGTCGGGAAGCGTCACAGCACACAGCTCTACGCGTGACTTACCAGCTTCAGGTGTCATGCTCTCGTCGATGAACTCAAGTGCGCGGTCTGCTGCTCGTTGACCGGCCGCATCGCCATCGAACAAGTACACGATGCGCTTTGAGGCGTGGCGCGAGATGATGCGAATATGCTGCAACGTCAATGCCGTGCCAAGTGTGGCGACGGCGTTGCAAATGCCGCTTTCGTGCAAGGCGATGACGTCGGTATAGCCTTCGACGATGATGGCGATACCAGTGCTGGTCATCGCTCCTTTAGCCTTGTCGAGGCCATAGAGCACGCTCGACTTGTGGAACAGTGGAGTCTCCTGCGAATTGAGGTATTTCGGTTCCCCCTGACCTATGACGCGTCCTCCGAATGCGATGCATTCGCCCTGAGGGTCGTTGATGGGGAACATCACGCGATTGAAGAAGCGGTCGCGCAACCGACCGTTGTCTCCGGCGAGCGCCACGTTCGCCTCGATCATTTCGTCGGCGGTAAATCCTTTGTCTAGCAGATGCCGCACGAGTGCCATTCTCCCAGGTGCAAAGCCGAGATGCCATTTCTTGGGGACGTTGCCTCCGAAGCCGCGCGAACCCAGATACGAGCGGGCAGCAGCCGCTTCGTTCGATTTCCCGCGCATGAGCTGGGAATGGTAGAAGTCGTCTGTTGCGGCGCACACATCGCGCAGCCGTTGTTTGCGACTCGAGGACACGCCTTGTCGCCCAGATTCCTTGATATCGATGTGGGCGCGTTCGGCAAGAGAGCGAACAGCGTCGGGGAAGTTGACGTCGTCGATCTTCATGATGAATCCGAAGACGTCGCCACCTTCGCCGCATCCAAAGCAGTGCCAAAGCTGTGTCGATGGGTCGATCTTGCACGAGGGCGTCTTCTCGTTGTGGAACGGGCAACAGCACCAGAAGTCACGACCGCGTTGCCTCACGGGCACGCGCTCGCCGAACAATGCCACGATATCAGTTGCTTCGCGGACTTTTTGTATGTCTTCGTCGCTTATTGCCATGCAGTTATAATAGCGCAAACGAAGATTGGAGCGACAAGCATGAGCGCGAGCAAGATACCCTATTTGGAATTGAATCCTGAAATCGAAGAAGCCATAAAGCACGATCGTGCGACAGGGCGCCAAAATCCCTATGCGTTCAACGACGAAAACGTCACGCGGCGCGAGAACAATCCACATGATCGCGCGACGCTCACGAGGACAGCATTCGCACGTGATATTGAAAAGATCATCAACATCCCTGCGTACAACCGTTACGCCGACAAGACGCAGGTGTTCTCGTTCGTCGAGAATGACGATATCTGCCGGCGCGGTCTGCATGTCCAGCTTGTGAGCCGCATTGCCCGCGGCATCGGTGAGCTGCTCGGCTTGAATCTCAAGCTCATCGAGGCCATTGCCCTCGGCCACGACTTGGGGCACACGCCGTTCGGCCATGCAGGCGAGCGCTACCTGTCCGAAAACTACGAGCAGAGGACGGGGCTGTGCTTCAGGCACAACGTTCACTCCGTACGCGTCATGGATCAGCTCTACCGCCGTAACATCAGCCTTCAGACGCTCGATGGCGCGCTATGCCACAACGGGGAATTCGCTCAGAAGGTGCTCTATCTCGGCGACTGCTCGTCGTTCGACAAGCTTGACGAAAACGTCAAAAGATGCACCGAGGACTCGAAGGAAATAAAGAAGCTTAGACCATCGACGCTCGAAGGTTGCGTCGTGCGCGTGTGCGACATGATCGCCTATATCGGCAAGGACCGCCTCGATGCCATAGACGTTGGCGTTATCGACTCTTTGTCGATATTCGATTCTGATTACATCGGACGCACGAACGCTCAAATCATCAGCAACATGACGGTCGACATCGTCAACAACAGCTACGGGTGCGATCGCATCTCCATGAGCGAAGAGGCTTTCCAAGACATCGTTAAAGCCAAGAAGCAGAACTACGAGAAGATCTACTTCAAGGAAGGTACCGTCTCGGAGTTCGAGAACATCGTTCAGGAGATGTTCTCTGAAATGTACGAGCGTTTGCTCTCGGACTTGCTTGCAGGGGACGAGTCGTCGCCGGTGTTCCGCCATCATGTCGATGGGCTCGTGGCGAAAAGCACATCGGTGAAACGCGACGAATATCTTGCCGAAGAGCCGAATCGCATCATCGTCGACTACATTTCGTCGATGACGGACAGCTACTTCATAGCGCTGTACCATCATCTGTTCCCACAAAGTGAAAAACGCCTATTCAAGCGCGAATATTGCGATGACTTGAAGTAATATACGTATGCTTGTCAAACAACTTGAAAACCGCAGAAGGAAGTTTCAATGCTGAAGATCATCGAATCGCCAGATCCGATTCTCAACCAGGTGTGCGAACCATGCATTCCAGGGGATAAGAGCCTGAAGAAGCTCGCAAAGCAAATGGAAAAGGCAATGTACGCCAATGATGGCGTTGGCATTGCGGCACCACAGGTGGGCGTTCTGAAGCGCTTCATCGTCATCGATGTTTCGCCCGAGGATGTGCGCGATCCGCTCGTGCTCGTCAATCCCGAGATTCTCGAGTTGTCAGGCGATCCCGAGATCGAAGATGAAGGTTGCCTTTCCTGTCCTGGTATCTCAGTGCCCATCGAACGCCAGCCATGGGCGCGTGTGGGCTTCTACGATCTCGATGGCGAGAGATGGGAAGTCGAAGGCGATGGGCTTCTTGCACGTTGTCTCCAGCATGAAATCGACCATCTTGACGGTAAAACCCTCTTCGAAAGTGCATCGCCGCGCGAGCGCATCCGTGCGCTTTCGGCATACGAAGCTGCGAAGCGCGCCGGTGCCAAACCTGGCCAAACTTCGATTCCCGAGCCGAAGGTCCGATAATGCGCGTTGTTTTCATGGGGACTCCGAGCTTGGCGGCAACGGTGCTCGAAAAGTTGGCCGATGCCTTTGACGTTGTAGGTGTGTACTCGCGTCCTGATGCTGTGCGCGGCCGCGGCAAGAAGCTCGAAGCTTCACCTGTTAAGCAAACCGCCCTCGAACGTGAAATCGATGTATTCACGCCGGAGACGCTGCGAGATGCTGAAGTGCTCGACGAGCTGAGGTCTTTGAATCCCGATGTGATCTGCGTTGCAGCTTATGGGTCGGTTCTTCCGCCGGAAGCCCTCGGAATTCCGCGGTACGGGTGTTTGAATGTACACACGTCGCTTTTGCCGCGATGGCGGGGTGCTGCGCCCATGCAGCGCGCAATTCTCGAGCGTGACGACAACGTAGGCGTTTGCATCATGCGAATGGAAGAAGGCCTTGACACAGGTCCATATTGTAAGCGGGTCGAATTCTCCCTAGACGACATGTATCTCGACGATGTCGAGCGCGCGTTGTCGGAGGCAGGCGCAGATGCGCTGGTTGAGGCGCTCGAAGGGCTTGAGTCAGACGGACTCGTCTGGACTGAGCAGCCTGAGTCAGGCGTGACATACGCTGCGAAAATCGAGAAGAGTGAGCTTGCGCTCGATGTTGACGATACGGCAGCGGGTTTCTGCGCGAAAGTCCGCGCATCGAGTCCGGCGCATCCAGCTCATGCGCAGATCGCTGGTCGTGGCGTGACGGTCGTCCGTGCATCTTGCGTGGAAGACGAGCAAGGCCTCGAGCTTTCCAGCGAGCTTCAACCAGGCGAAGGCGTCTTCAGAGCTAAGCGCTTGTTTGTAATGGCATCTGATGCTCCTGTCGAGATTGAGATGCTCAAGCCTGATGGAAAGAAGATCATGGATGCCCGTTCGTTTGCCGCAGGCATCCAAGGAATAAAGAACAGCACTATTACGTGGGGGAAAGCATGAGCGAAGAGCGTGCGAACACTGATGACAATGTTAAAGATAGCGGGAAGCGAAGCGAAGAGCGCCGGTCGTGGGTTCCGAACAGGCAAGAGCGTCGTGTGAAGAGCAAGAAGGCGTTCGATCGTCAGAAGATGAATCATCTTGTCAACGACGAGAAGCCGACCTACAAAGGTGAGCTCGACCCGCGCAAAAAAGATCCGGACAAGAAACCGCGTTCGATTTCGCGTTCGGAAGAAAAGCTCATGCAGAAAGCCGAGAAGCTTGCTGCTGCGGAAGGAAACGACCGCGAGCGCTACCGGGTCGTCATAACCGATTTCCGCGATCAGTACGAGAAATGCCAGGCGAGTCCAGGCCGCCTTGGAGCCCTCTATGCAACACAGCAGGTGCGTAGGCGCAAGGCGTTCGCACAGGAAGTTATCGAGTCGACGATTGACCGCTCGAAGCTGTCGGCGCAGGATCGCGCGTTTGCCACGCTGCTCACCTTGGGCGTTGTCAGCACCCAAGGGTCGCTTGACGATGTGATTAACCGTGCACTCGCAAGCCCCCGCGACATCAAGCCCGATGTGCGCGATGCGCTGCGCATCTCGACGTACGAGGTCATCTATCTGCGCAAGGCGCCGCATGCAGCGGTAGACCAGGGAGTCGAGCTCGTGCGCGCGGTTGCGCCGAGTGCTTCCGGTCTTGCAAATGCGGTGCTGCATCGCATTTTGAATATGGCTGACGTCTTCCCGTTCGGAGATCCGACGAAGGACCTCGAGGCGCTCGCGCTCAATTACGCATTCCCGACATGGCTCGCAAAGCAGCTCATCGAGGATTTGGGCCCGCAGGCTGCCGTCGAGTTGATGAGGGCATCGAACGACCCAGCGCCGCTCTTCGTGTGTGTGAACGCCATCAAGGCGACCGATGAGGAAGTCGTTTCGCTTTTCGAGGAAGTCGGTGCGGATATGTCGCCTGCAGGCGCAGGTGGCATCGAGCCAGCAGGATGCTACCGGGTTTCCAATTCGCGCGTGTTGGCCGATGGTCGCATCAGGCGAATGTTCCAACAGGGAAAGATACTCGTGTCTGACGCAGCGGCGCAATCCGTTGCTGCAGCAGTTCTCGAAGATGGAGATCCCGATCCGCTGCTCGAAGTGGGGGCAGGTCGCGGAACGAAGACGATCATGCTGCAATCTGGCTGCCAGAGGAAGTTCGGTCACCAGATGGAGTTGACGTCCATGGACAGCCACTCCTTCAAGTCCGATTTGCTCAAAGAGCGGGCAGACGAATACGGCGTCAAGATCGATGATGTCGTGACTGGCAATGCAACGCGTCTTGATTCGGTCATGCCCGAGCGCATGTTCAAGACCATTTTCATCGATGCGCCCTGCTCGGGTCTCGGCACGCTCAGGCGCCATCAGGAGATTCGCTGGCGTGTCACGCCCGAGCACATCGATGAGCTGGCGGAGACGGGCTTGGCCTTGCTCAAATCAGCAGCAAATCATGTTGAAATCGGCGGTCAGATCGTTTACGCCACATGCACTGTCACCTATGCAGAGAATAACGGAGTAGTGAAAGCCTTCCTCGAGAGCGAAGAAGGGTCGAGCTTCAAACTTGCACCCATCAACGGCAAGGCTGCGTTCGTGTCGCAGATAACGACTGATTCGCCCGACGCCCATTTTGCGGTCAAGTTCGTGCGGAAATCGTAGGTTAAATTTCGAAACATTCGCAGGATGTACGTGTAAAATACGGCAATTATAATCAGCGATAGCAAGAGAGGTTTTCAATGGAAGAGCCGAACATCAAGGAAGTTGCAGGCCGCATACGCGCGTTGCGCGAAGACTTCGACCTCACTATGCAGGAAATGGCAGATGCAACAGGCCGTTCGGTTGCCGAGTATGCGGCGCAGGAAAGTGGTGAGCAGGACCTCTCGTTCACGTTCCTCTACAAGTGCGCCAAGAAGCTCGGTGTCGACGTCATCGAGCTTCTGACGGGCGAGACGCCGCACCTGAAAGGCTATTCGCTCGTACGGGCGGGCGATGGATTGTCCATCAAGCGTCGTGCGGGCTTCGAGTACCTGCACAAGGCTCCGCACTTGGGCAACAAACTTGCCGAGCCGTTCGTAGTCACCGCTCCGTATCTTGAAGAGGAGCAGGACAAGCCCATCCACCTCTCGTATCACAAGGGCATGGAGCTCGATTACATCATCTCGGGCAAGCTCCGTTTTGCCTACGAGGAGAATATCGAGGAAGTTGGCCCTGGTGACACGCTCATGTACGATTCGGGCCGTGGTCATGGCATGATAGCCATTGGGGGAGAGCCCTGTGTGTTCCTCGCAATCGTGATGAACCCGGAGAACAGCGAGATTATCTAGGCGCCGCGCTCACGAGCGTAGGCGCCGAAAGACAGAGCAGGGTGAACTACCTTGCTGTGTCATCACGTCTCCGAACACCCATCCATTGCAAAGGAAGTAAGTCATCATGAGGAACATAAACGAACGCTACGTTGACGAGACGTACGATAAAAACGGGGTCTTGCAGACGCTTTCAGTCCATTACCCCGATAACTTCAACTTTGGATACGACGTTGTTGACGACATTGGCGTAAACGATCCCGAACGCCGTGCCATGGTTTGGTGCAACCCCGAGGGCGAAGAACACGTCTTCACCTTCGCTGACATGAAGAAATGGTCCGACAAGACTGCGAACATGCTTGCTTCGCACGGCATTGGCCGTGGCGATTTCGTCATGGTCATCGTGCGTCGGCACTACCAGTTCTGGTTCATCGCCACGGCGCTTGCGAAGCTTGGCTGCGTCATGGTTCCCGCGACCTTCATGCTCAAGGAACACGACCTTGAGTATCGCCTGAACGGCGCATCCATCAAGGCGATCATCGCAACCAGCATCGGCGATATTGCCGACATCGTCGACCGGACTGTGTGCTATTGCCCTTCGGTTGAAAAGCTGTTCCTCGTCAACGGCGCAGGCGGCGGTCTCACTCCACATGATGAGGAAGGACGCTATCTTGTCGAAGACGGTAAATGCGGTCCTTCTTTGAGCGGGCCTGATGGCATTTGCGCAGCTGGAATTCAGCGTGAGGGCTGGTTTGACTTCAACACCGAGGTTCGTCTGGCCTCCTCGGAATTCGAGCGCGTGGAAACGCTTGCTGCCGACCCCATGTTGATGTACTTCTCGAGCGGTACGTCGGGCAACCCGAAGATGGTTCTGCACAATTCGTCGTACGCTATCGGACATCTTCCCACGGCCAAGCATTGGCACAACGTCGATCCTGACGGCATTCATTTCACGATTGCCGATACGGGTTGGGGCAAGGCAGTGTGGGGCAAGTACTATGGCCAGTGGCTGATGGAGGCGTGCGTGTTCACGTATGACTTCGACCGCTATCATGCCGACGAGATTCTCGGTTTGATCCAGAAATACCAGATCACGACGCTGTGCTGCCCGCCAACCATGTATCGCCTCATGATGCAGACCGATTTTGACGAGTATGATTTGTCTTCGCTGAAGTACTCGACGACGGCGGGCGAAGCGCTCAACCCCGATCTGTTCGATTTCTGGAAAGAGCACACGGGTCTGACGATTTTCGAAGGCTTCGGCCAGACCGAGACGACGCTTTCCATTGCGAACCTTAAGAACACAAACCCGCGACCCGGGTCGATGGGAAGGCCGAACCCTCTCTTCACAGTCGAGATCCAGCGTGACGACGGAAGCCGCTGCGAAGTCGGCATGACCGGCGAGATTTGCATCAAGACGGATCCGTATCCGGCCGGTTTGATGATGGAGTACTACCGCGATCCTGAGAAGACCGCTGACGCCGTTTACGATGGTTGGTATCACACGGGCGATACGGCATGGTGCGACGAGCAGGGCTACTTCTGGTACGTGGGGCGCAATGACGATGTGATCAAGTCGAGCGGCTACCGCATCGGCCCGTTCGAAATCGAGAGCGTGCTTCTCGAGCATGACGCCGTTCGCGAATGCGCCGTAACCGGCGTGCCCGACCCCGTCCGCGGCAAGGCTGTCAAGGCGACGATCGTGCTCGCCGACGGCTTTACTCCAAGCACTGCGTTGACCAAGGAATTGCAGACTTGGGTGAAGCGCCAGACTGCGCCTTACAAGTATCCGCGCGTGATCGACTACATTGACGAACTGCCGCGTACTGTCAACGGCAAGATCCGTCGTGTGGCCATCCGCCAGCAAGACGAGGATAAGGATATAGACGGGTTAGTGTAATGGGTATTCCCGAATCATTGCGCATTGCCTTGCGCCCCGTGACGCTGGTCGTCGGACATTACGGAGTGGGAAAGACGAACTTTTCCGTCAATCTCGCCATTGATCTCGCTGAAGAGGGCAACGACGTCACGCTCATCGATCTTGACATCGTGAACCCGTATTTCCGTGCGAGCGAGCAGCGCCGCGTGCTCGAAGAGCATGGGGTCACGCTCGTGGCTCCTGTGTTCGCCGAAGCAGGTTCAAGCCTCGATGTGCCCAGCTTGACGGGTAAGATTGCACCTTCGATCGAGATGGCGCGCGAAGGGCGTTACGTCATTCTCGATGTCGGTGGGGACGATGCGGGCTCGGTTGCCGTTGGACGCTACGCGCGATTCATCCAGCAGCATGATTATGCAATGCTGTGCGTTCTGAACAAGTACCGCAATCTCGTCCAAGATCCTCCCGATGCCGTTGAGAATCTCCGCGAGATCGAGACGGCCAGCCGGTTGGAAGCAACCGCATTCGTGAGCAACGCGCACTTGAAAGGCGAGACGACTGCTGAGGTCATAGAGCAGGGCAGGGCATACGCGCTCGAGGTTGCGGAACTCGCAGGCCTTCCGCTGGTTGCAACGTGTGTTTCACCTGCTTTAACCGAAATGTCACAAATCGACGGTGGCTACCCCGTTAAGATGTACGTCAGAAGCCCCTGGGAATAGTGTAATCTTTTAAAAGTGTTGCTGAATCCTGCGGCGGGTTATGCGAAGCGAAGTTAAGCGAATTTGCGTGAGAGACCGAGGCTCGATCCAAATTCGCGGTGAGCAAAGCATAGCCCGCCGCAGGATTCAGCAGACAAGAGGAACAGGATTCCCAGTCTAGAGACGAGAGGGAAGATATGGCTCATATCGAAGTAGATGAGTTCTTCTGCAAGGGATGCGGTCTCTGCACGACCGTGTGCCCGCGCGGAATCGTTGAACTCAACAACGAAGTCATCACCGACAAGGGCTACCATCCCGCGCATTGCATCGATCAAAGCCAATGCACTGGCTGTGCTACGTGCGCTGTGATGTGCCCTGACGTCGCGATCACGGTTTGGAGGTGAGAAACATGGCAGAGAAAGTACTCATGAAGGGCAACGAGGCCATCGCCGAGAGCGCCATCCGCGCAGGTTGCCGATTCTTCTTCGGTTACCCGATCACCCCGCAGACTGAGCTTGCGGCTTACATGGCCAAGCGCATGCCCAAAGAGGGCGGCACCTATCTGCAGGCGGAAAGCGAAGTCGCTGCCATCAATATGGTGTACGGCGCATCCGCCGCTGGTGCACGTGTCATGACGAGCTCTTCGTCGCCTGGCGTTTCGCTCAAGAGCGAGGGTGTCTCCTACATCGCAGGCGCCGACCTTCCGTGTCTGATCATCAACATCGAACGCGGTGGTCCGGGTCTCGGTTCCATCCAACCGTCGCAGTCTGACTATTGGCAGGCGACACGTGCGCTCGGTCATGGCGACTTCCAGATGGTCGTCTATGCGCCTTCGACTGTTCAGGAGATGTCCGACTTGGCGTACGGCGCATTCGACATTGCCGACAAGTACCGCACGCCCGTGATGATCTTGGGTGACGGCATGCTCGGACAGATGATGGAGCCCGTCGAGCTTCCCGAGCCGCGAACCGAGCTTCCCGAGAAACCGTGGGCGACAACTGGTCATGGTAACGCCCGTGAGAAGAACATCGCCAACTCGCTGTACCTCGTGGCTGAAGAACTCGAGCGCACGAACTTCGAGCGCTTCGAGCGCTATGCCGAAATCAAGGCCAACGAGCAGATGAGCGAACAGGTTGATTGCGATGACGCCGATATCGTCATCGTGGCATTCGGCGCTTCTTCGCGCATCGCGCGCTCGGCTGTGCGCGCTGCACGCGAAGAGGGCATCAAGGCGGGTCTGTTCCGTCCGATTACGCTTTGGCCGTTCCCCGTCGATGCGTTGAAGGCAACGGTCGGCAAGGCGAAAGCCTACTTGTCTGTCGAGATGAACATGGGTCAGATGGTCGACGACGTGCGTTTGGTCGTCGAGGGCGCTGCACCTGTCGAGTTCTACGGTCGCACTGGCGGTGTCATTCCGACACCTGCAGAGGTGCTCGACAAGATTCGCGAGATCAACGAAGGGCTGGGTGATTAACAATGGCCCAAACAGAAGAGAAGATCGTTTACGAACGCCCGCATTCCCTTGCGCGTTTCGTCACGAACTATTGCCCGGGTTGCACGCATGGCATCGTCAATCGCCTTGTTGCCGAGGTCATCGACGAGCTCGACATCGAAGGCGACACGATCGGCGTTTCGCCGGTCGGCTGCTCGGTCATGATGTACAACTTCTTCAACTGCGACTTTCTTGAAGCCGCCCATGGGCGTGCTCCTGCGGTCGCCACGGGCGTGAAGCGTGTCCATCCCGACAAGGTTGTGTTTGCATATCAGGGCGATGGCGACCTTGCCTCGATCGGAATGGCCGAGACCGTTCATGCTGCCACGCGTGGTGAGCACATCACCATCATCTTCATCAACAACGCCATCTACGGCATGACGGGTGGACAGATGGCACCGACGTCGTTGCCGAACCAGGTCACGCAGACCTCTCCGTATGGACGTGACGTCTCGACGGCTGGTTATCCGGTTCGCGTGTGCGAGCTGCTCAGCTCTCTTGACGGCGTGGCGTATCTCGAGCGCGTGACGGTCGATTCGCCCAAGAACATCCGCAAGGCGAAGAAGGCCATCAAGAAAGCCTTCCAGAACCAGATCGACGGCATCGGCTACTCGCTCGTCGAAGTTGTGAGCACGTGCCCGACGAACTGGGGCATGACTCCGACTGATGCATTCGAGTGGATGCGCGAGAACATGCTTCCGTATTACCCGCTGGGTGTCTACCGTGACGTTGTGGCCGAGGGTTATGCGAATGCTGCCGAGGCTGCTGCTGCCCGTGCTGCCGATTGCCCCATTGCCATGGCGGAGAATCCCCAGCTTGCCGAGCTGCCCAACAAGCGCAAGGTCCAAGATGCCATGAACAAGGCTCAGGGAGGTGAGCAGTAATGGAGGAGATGCGAATCGTTTTCGCCGGATTCGGCGGCCAGGGTCTGCTCTTCGCTGGCAAGGTTGTGGCCTATGCCGGCCTCATCGACGACCATGAGGTCTCGTGGCTTCCTTCGTACGGTCCCGAGATGCGCGGCGGTACCGCAAACTGCTCGGTAACGCTTTCAGATGAGCCGATCGGCAGCCCGCTGATTTCGAACCCGAACGTTTTGATCGCGATGAACAACCCGTCGCTCATCAAGTTCGAAGGCGATGTGACCCCCGGTGGCAAGATCTTCATCGATACGTCGCTGATCAACCGCGTTCCTGAGCGCGATGATTGCGAAGTCTATGCGCTCGAGGCCACCAACATGGCTGAGGAAGAGGGGCTCAAGGGCCTTGCCAACATCGTTCTTGTCGGCAAGATGCTCAAGGAAACCGGCTTCTGCTCGTATGAGACGATCGAAGCGGCTATCCGCAAGACCGTTCCGCCTCGCAAGGCTGCTCTCATTGATAAGAATCTCCAGGCCTTGAAATTGGGTATGGAGAATTAAGCGAACGAGTCGTTGGGGCAGCCCAACGACTCATTACAGATGCTCGATTATTAGCGAGAGGTTCTCATTCACGAGGGCCTCTCGCGCGCATGTTTGGACGAAACGAATCACGTAAGCTTGCATACCAGGGTCGATGTCGTACTCGTTGATGGCGATGGTGATCTTGGTTGGCACGCATATTTCTGAAAGACAGTCGGCGAGCGCGGAGAGGTTTTTCCCGTAGTAATCGGGGAAGTCGAGCTTGCGAGCAATGTAGTCATGAAGTGTATCTTGGTTTGCGCAACGCGCGCCGATGATGCGCACTTCTCTCGTTTCGGTTGGGATGCCGTGTTTCATCTGCGATTCTCCTAGTAGAGTTGCTCGAATGTATTGTAGTGATCGCCCGTGTAGAAGATGAGCCCGTCGTTCGAGTACACGATTCGCTTGGAATTGCGATAGCCGCCATCATAGTCTATGTCGCACTCGAACCATTCTCGTCCCGGAGCATCGGGCAGGGCGCCATCGTCGTTGGAATAGCCACCACCTCCGATGCTTTTACCAGGCAAGATATCCCAAAGGTTTCCCTCCGTGTTCACCCAGCCTGCTCTGCGCGCCTTCGTCTTGGTTATATAGTTCGAAGGAACGTGGCCATA
>JAZLCO010000118.1:0-1965 GCA_045614225.1 Eggerthellaceae bacterium
GAAATGCATCGAGGCGATATGCTTGTTGCGCGTTTGCCACTGACGACTCCTATTTCGTTCAAGCTGCAATTGCAGTGGCTTGGTTCGTTTTCAACTATTCAAAGCTTCTGTGCGACACGCAGCTTTGCGCTGCGTGCACGCGGGTTGCGCTCTATCTCTTCGTGCGTCGGCACGATGGGTTTGCGCGTGACAATTTCGAGTACCGGCTTTTTCCCACAGGCACAAACAGGAAGGCCTGGCGGGCAGGTGCATCGGTTAGCACCTGCCGCCAACGTTTCCTTGACGATCCGGTCTTCCAGCGAATGGTACGAGATGACCACCAGCCTACCGCCAGGATTCAGCCAGCGGACCGCTGCTTCTAGACCACGCTTCAAGACGGTCAGCTCCGAGTTGACTTCGATCCTGATGGCCTGGAAGGTCCGTTTCGCAGGATGCCCACCAGCGCGTCGTGCACTCGCGGGAATCGCTGCCTTGATCGCGTCCACAAGATCTCCGCTCGTTTCGAACGGCTTCTCTTCGCGGCGCTTCACGATGAAGCTCGCGATGCGGCTGGCCCATTTCTCGTCAGAGTACATACGGATGATCCGAGTGAGGTCTTGTGCGTTGTAGGAGTTTATGACCTCTGCTGCGGTTAGTGTTTGTTTCCCCGGATTCATCCGCATATCAAGGGGCGCCGTCTCCTCTTTGAAGGAGAAGCCGCGAGATAGCGTGTCGATTTGAGGTGAGGAGACCCCCAGGTCGAACAGAAACGCATCGACGCCGGGTATTTCCGCGCTCAAAAGCAGCTCATCCATATCCCCGAAGTTGCCATGCAGTAGTTCGATATGGGGGCGCTGTTCATCGGGTATTTCGTTTAAGCGTTTGGCGGCAGCCACATGAGCGGCGTCGTCCTGGTCGATTCCGATGAGCACGCCCTCGGGTGCAAGTTGCCTGGCAACTTCGAGGGAATGTCCTGCGCCGCCGAGCGTTGCGTCCACGAACGTTTGGTTCGGTTCGAGTGCGAGTTGTTCGAGGCACTCGGCGAGCAGTACCGGGATATGCCGATATTCGTCTGTCAAGGTGGCCCGCCGCTACATCAGCAAGCTGGAGACGTCGACCTCGTCGAGCATCTCGTTGCGGCGCGCTTCGCTCCAAACCTCGAAGAAACCCGTGTTGCCCACGATGACAACCTCACGGTCGATGGCGGCCTTCTCGCGCAAGTTGGCGGGCAGCAGAATGCGGCCTGCCCCGTCGAGCTGCACATCAAATGCATTGCCCTTCAGCGCACTGCGCAGCTTCTGATGCTGCTGGACGGCGGGATTGTAGCCGCCTTCAAAGCGGCCCGCGAAGATCCCGTCAACCCAGGCATTGAAGCTTTCCTGGCCGTCGAACACCATGAGATAGTCGCCCGAAAGCGCACTGGTGACGACGAGGTCGTCCGAAAGAACCTTGCGGAATTTTGCAGGCAGGGACACGCGACCTTTTGCATCGGTCTTGAAGCTGTAAGAGCCGTTGAGATCAACGGTTTTCTTCGCTTCTTCCATGACTTCCTTCCACATTTTCCGACACGTTTCCATCGAACGTTTGCCATTTTATCCCACTACCTCCCACCAATCAACACTTTTTTGCACTTTATGGACGATTTCACCACATCATTGGCGCAATTCGGCGTGAGCAGAAACTGAGCACGCAAGATGTTGGGTAAGGTGATTTTTGAGGGCACAACGAGCAGACGCATGGCGGTCGAAGGGAGAGTGGTTTGAACAACTTCGAGAGAGGGATGCCAGCCTTAGCGTCCCAGTCGTCCATGGACCCGATATCGGTGCGGGCCGTTGTGCCCGAATCGATCGCGTGCCGAACGTTGGTGTCACGGGCCGCTTTGAGACGGAAGCGGCCATTGCCTAGAATCACATTTTGCGGAATGTAAGATTCGAGAGAAAGGCAACGGCCACCATGGACACTCTACAGGAAAAGGAAGCGATGCAG
>JAZLCO010000119.1:0-49011 GCA_045614225.1 Eggerthellaceae bacterium
CCACCTGCTCTACAGCGACGGCTTCTTCTACTACGCGGTGGACTACGCGCACCCCAACGGCACGGGCCAGTACACCAAGTCGTCCCTGCCCGACCTCATGATGTGGGACGCCGAGGACCGCATGGGCCTTATAGCCCAGCCGCTGCTGATGATGGCCGGCTCGATCGCAGACACGCTCTACATGACCGAGGACGCGTTCGCGAAGGCCACCGGCACGCAGGACAAGGAGCTCTTCCTGATCGAGGGCGCAAGCCACATCCAGACCTACCACGTGCCCGAATACGTGGCGCAGGTCGAGGAGAAGCTGGTCGAGTTCTTCGGCCGGACGCTGTAGTCGATAGGGGCCAGGCGGGATGTCGTGTCTCAGCCCGCCAGCGATTCGAAAAGGAGCCGCTATGATTTACCAGGATGAAGCATCGTTCGAGAAAGCAAACGTGTTCGGCAAGGGCTACCCCAACGACGCCTTCGCGCGCTACTTCAAGGGCAGCAGCTTCCTGAACGCGCTCACGGACTTCAAGAATGGCGTGTTTCCCCTGTTCAACGTGACCTTCGAGCCGGGCTGTCGCAACAACTGGCACATCCACCACGCCGAGGCAGGTGGCGGGCAGATCCTCATCTGCACAGCCGGAGAAGGCTGGTACCAGGAATGGGGCAAGAAGGCACGCGAGCTGAAGGAAGGGTCGGTCGTTGTCATACCGGCCAACGTGAAACACTGGCACGGCGCTAAGGCCGACTCGTGGTTCTCGCACATCGCGATCGAGGTTCCCGGCGAGGGCACCTCCAACGAATGGCTCGAGGAAGTGTCCGACGAGCATTACATCGGCTTGGAATAGAGAGGACCCTACCATGGCAGAGAAAATCGTGCAGACCGCGGGCCACGACCAGCTCGGCGACTTCGCGCCGGCGTTCGCGCATTACAACGACGACGTGCTGTTCGGCGAGAACTGGAACGACGAGAGCATCGACCTGAAGACGCGCTCCATCATCACGGTCGTGGCGCTCATGGCGCAGGGCATCACAGACAGCTCGCTCAAGTTCCACATCATGAACGCGAAGGCGCACGGTGTCACCGCCGGGGAGATGGCGGCAATCGTCACGCATGTCGCCTTCTACGCGGGCTGGCCCAAGGCGTGGGCCGTGTTCAGGCTGTGCAAGGAGGTCTACGCCGACGAGCCAGCATCATAGATTATCGCGAGACAGTTTTAAAGATGGCTTAGAAATGCCTATACGGTCTTAAAGATAGCCTCTCGGCATCGTGATTGATGCCGAGAGGCTATCGTGCTCAACTGGGTAATGTGCGCTTGCGGCCTCGAAAGGTCACTCCCACTCAATGATTCCCGCGCTTGCGGGAATTGCATTCTCGTGATGTTTCATGCCGCCTCGTCTCACTCGTTGCTACTCGTGCCGGCGAATTATTACATTCTCGCCTAACTGTTGGAACTCACTTGGAACTCAGTCGAGTGAGTTCTAGTTGGAACTCACCTATGGGGAGTATTTTGCACGTTACGGGGAATAATGCATTCTACCTGCGGTTTTGTCGCTCCATCGTGGTGGAGTGAGTTCCAGCCGGGTTTCCGGTCCTTCCGACCGACATGGGGAGTATTGTTTCTGGCATGGGGAATAATGCAATCTACCTGCGGAAACGCTTGCTTCTCCCATAGTGGGTGAGTTCCAGTTTCGGAATCCGTCGGATTCATCAGCTGCCCATTCGAGAGAATCCTCTGAGGATGGTCGATCTCCATGGGTTTCAATCTGTTGTTTATTCTCGCATTTCTCTTACCCATGGGGTCTGAACATTCGAAAACCACCTTTCGAAGCTTCGCAATCAACTCAACGTCAAATGACCTCTGAAACACCTACTAAATAATCCTCTAATTTACTTGTAGAATATCCTCTGTATTACGAACGAAGGAGCATCGCACATGGGGAAGACACTTCTCGCGCAGCGCATGCTCGAAAAGTGCGGCTAGCCCAACTTCTCCATCAACCATTTGAAGATGGGCCTCATCCGCAGCGGGAACACCGATCTCACACCCGAGAACGATGATGCCCTTAGGGAATGCCTATGGCCCATCGTGCGCGAGATGGCGAAGACCGCCATCGAGAACGAGCAAAACCTCATCGTCGAGGGCAGCTACATCCCGCCGGAGTGGCGGCGAAGTTTTTGCGAAGAGCACCTCCAGTCCATCGAGTTCGTCTGCCTGGCAATGTCGGACGCCTACATCGATGCGCATATCGACGAGATAAGGGAAGCTAAACGGCGCCACTCAGTGGGTTATTCTCGCTCTCACACAGACAGCAGGTTGAAACACGAAACCCTCTTGACGTCCAATGTTCCGCTTTCTCAATCCCCCGCGCCGGGTCGTCTAACGAAAGGTATTGCGCGTTACGAAACAAGGCGCCCGCTTGTGAACATCGAGGAAACCGCAGAGCATTGTTGCGCCGAATCGACGAATGCCTCGATTAAGGGGTTGTCGCTGCTCGCGAGCCACATGAAATCGACCGCCGTTGCAGCAAGGAGCGCTTCGCTAGCCTCGGCCACATCGACGCAGACGACGCCATCCTCGCGTTCGCTCACCGTCCCCGCCGTAGCGAACGACACGCCCCAGCCAAACGAGACGCTCGGGCAGATCGAGCGGAACGAGTCGACATACCTGAACTGGGATTCGCTGAAGCCCCTCTCCCGGAGGTACTCCATGAGCATGTCGATACCCAACGGCCCCGAAGCTCGACGTGGGATCAAGACGGTCTCGCCGACGAGCTCCGAAAGTCTCACCTCATCCCTCTTCTCAAACGGATGGCCCACAGGCAAAATCGCCTGCAACGGAAGGCGGCCTATGGGCTTATGTCGCACGACGCCGTCCATGGGCAGGTAGGCGGATATCCCCAGCAACAGGTCGATCTCACCGGCATAGAGCCCGTCAGTCAGCTCGCTGACCTCGCGCCTGTGCAGCTCCACCCTCGCGTGCGGGCGCTCGAGCTGGAACGATCCGACCGCGCCCTTGAGCATCTGCTCCTCGTAGGCAGCTCCGAAGCAGCCGACCCTCAGCTCACCGTCGACCGACCGAATGGCGGCCACTTCTTCCATGAGGGCATCGAACTGCCTCAGCACGTCCTTCGCCCTCTTTAGCAACCTGGCTCCCTGGGGGGTGAGGGAAATCGAGTTGGTGGAACGGACGAACAGGCGGTACCCGCACTCGGCCTCTAGGGACTTGATCTTCCTGCTGATGGCGGGCTGCGCAATATGGAGCATCTCGGCCGCCTTGGTGAACGAGCGGTATTCCGCGATATACGCGAAGCAACGCAGATGATCCATGTCCATGATTTCCCGCCTTAGCTCCGATGACCGTCCGAAAGTCGATCTCGAAAGCATTTTATAACAATTGCGTTATAAATCTCCACCTGATAGAACAACATGGCATTTCACTTTTGCAAAATCCACAGATATCCTTCCTCTAGGAGCAGCAAGCAATGCGAGACCTCATCGAGAAAGGAGCTGAAATGATGCAAGAAAGCGGCGGGGCCGCCAATAAACAGGTCATTGTGATCGGCGCGGGACCTGCGGGAATATACGCTACGCACTCGCTCAAGAAGCGGGGTGTCGACGTTATGTGCTACGAGGCGACCGATCATATCGCGGGACGCGCATACGCCTACCGCAAGGACGGCTACCTCTGCGAAGTGGGCGCCGTCGGGCAAGAGCCGCAGTGGTCCGTTATGGGCGAACTCATCGAGGAGACCGGCTATGACGACTCCGTCGCGCCGGCGCGCATGCGCTACGGCTTCTACCGCAAAGGAAAATGGAGCTACATGGGAATGGGCAGCGTCAAGGACCAGGCCAAATGGCTCTCCGACACGCTGAAATTCATGGTTCGCTACGGCAGCGTCGGCCTCGGCTTCGTCAAGTTCGCCTTGGCCGTGAAATCCGACCTCGCGCGCGTCAGCCCCGAGCGCGCCGCCGTCAACGACTACTCAGAGCTCGAGGTCCTGGGCGACATGAGCATCTACGAGTACGCCATGAAGCACGGCAACAGGAAGGTGAACGACTACATCCTCCAGCCGCTAGTCTCGCAGATGGTCTGCTGCAAGACCTCCGAGGCTTCCATCACGCATCTCCTGTGCCTTCTGTTCGAATTCATCGGCGGCGCGAAGCAGGATGACGCAGCGCCCGGCGGAATCGCGGTCGTCCCCAAGAACGGCATCATGGACATCTACAAGCGCATCTACGATCTCGAGCCAGAGCTCTACCAGCTGAGCTCTCCCGTCAAACGCGTCATCATAGAGGAGGGCGAGGCCAAGGGCGTCGAGCTCGCGAGCGGCGAGGTCGTCCGCGCCGACCACGTGCTCTGCACCGTCCCCGCTTTCAACATCCCCGACATCTTCGAGGAGGTGCCCCCGGCGGCCGCGAAGATGATCGACTCAGTCAAATACTCGAGATGTTACTCGATCATGATTGGCGACAAGCGCGACTTTGTCCCCGACGCCCTGTTCGGCATATGCCTGGTAAACGAGGACTCAATCCTCGGCGCCGGCATGTGCTCCTCCTGGGTGACCGGATGCCAGACCCCTGGCGGCGAGGGCAAGCTCGTTCACTTCTGGACCAGCGACAAATACCATGACGAGCTGGTCGCGATGACCGACGAGGCGCGTCGCGCGAGGATCCTCAAAGAGGTCAAGAGGTTCCTTCCGGATTTGCCCGCCGACCCCGAGCTCTTCGAGGTCGTCCGTCACGACCATGCCATCTGCCGCGATGCCCCGGGTCAAATGGCGGCCGTCGACGAATACCTCAAGAACGGCTACGAGGAGATTCCCAGACTCACCCTCGCTGGCGAGTACATGTACCCCATCGCCTCGACCGAAGGCGCTATGCATAGCGCTAAGCGCGCGGTCGAACATATCATGGAGAAGATGGGCGCGTAACCCCTCTGCCTCGAACCGAGCGCACGGGCCCTCTCGAGCATGCGCCCTTGCATTTCACCCTGTACGCTCCGATGAAAGCATCCGAGGACACAAAGACTCTTAGCACCTAGTCATGGCGTAGATGCGTGCAGGGCGTATTCTTATATGCCAAATCGTAGGTAACCACCAAATTGAAGGAAGAGAAAGCCCCGAAGCGCTTGCTTCGGGGCTTGAATACTCCCCATGGTTTCGGGGTGTTTTGTCCAAACGATGCTACTCGGTGCCAGTCAGGGTGAACACACCTCGTAGAGGAAGTCCTCGAGCAGGGGCCATTCGCGCTCGTCTATGTGCCTGATTTCGCAATCCATAGACCGTTACGCAGTAATAGGATCGCCGTATTCCCGGTTCATCGCGTCGCGCGTCACGACCCACTGCTTGCCGTACTTGCGCGCGTCGACGCCGGGGACGATCTTTCCGTACGACACGGCCTTGCGCAGCGTCGACTCGCTCAATCCCCAAAGCTCGCTCGCGTCGGAGAAAGACATGAGGCCGTCGAATGGCGTCTGAGCCTCCACGCCGTTTTCCCACAGCTCGTCGCAGGAAAGGTCGATCTCATCGCTCCAGACGATGCCATAACCACCCTGGTCGACCTCGACCGAGCTGAAGAGGGCATCATCTTGGAGCGCCTCGAAAACGGGGAAACGGGCCGCAAGCGGTCTGACGTCGTAGAGCTTGGTTACGCCGTTCGCGAACTGCACGCTGAGCTTCATGCCGGGCAGAGCGGCGACTTCTTTCACCTTATGGAACAGCATCGTTGCCTCCTTAGTCGAGCGGGTCGAGTTTCCTGAACTCTTGCGTTCCCACATCTCTAGCAGGTTGTCTCTGTTCATGGAAATCCATTCGCGTATCATCCCGGCAGCCCGGCTGGGCATGCCACCCTCTATCATCTCGCCGGTCCTGATGTCGAACGCGGCCGTGTCTTCTCCGTAAATAGCGTGCACGTGTGGTGGGTTGTGCTCTGAACCCAAGAAGTACATTCGCATGATGATTCCGTAAAACCTTGCAAGTGTCGGCACGCTCAATCCTTTCATCGTTGCCTAACGTCAAATATTCTATCACGGTAACGTGATATTGAATACATTGATTCGGGGAGCGTATACACAACGACCGCCACCGCGATCTTGCTTACAACGTCAGTGAAAAATCAGTAACGGACACGCTTCGGTCCGTTTACGCCGTCGCGAGTCGTATCGCGTTGTTGCATGAAAACAGCTAGCTAACTGCTGAAACATGTCCACGTAGTAGCAAGGTGTTGGATAGCGTAGAACCGCCCGATTATTCCCACTCAATGATTCCGACTCGTCCAGGATTTGCATCCTCGTCGCGTCTCGTGTCGCCTTGTCTCATCCATGTCTTTCCGTTATAGGTGAGTAATCACTTCGGAGCCGATTCGCTGGAACTCACTTGGAACTCAGCGGGGTGAGTTCCAGCTGGAACTCACTTATGGGGAGTATTTTCGCCGACATGGGGAGTAACGCCCCTGACCTGCGGTTTTGTTGCTCCATCGTGGTGGAGTGAGTTCCAGCCGGGTCTTCAGCCCTTCCGCTCTGCATGGGGAGTGTTACTTTCCGACATGGGGAGTAATGCGATCTATCTGCGGAAACGCCGTCTTCTCCCCTAGTGGGTGAATTCCAGAAAACCCTTTGTGTCTTTGCATCCTAATTCGTTTCGATTGTCGACAGATATTCGGCTGGCACGCTCTTCACCAGCCAGACGCCGTTTTTCGAACGAAAGAACTCAAAGCCCTCCTCGACCATTGCGCCCGTGTCGACTCTCAACACGGCGGGACTGCCGTGACGACTCCCGACCTTGGACGCCGTATCCACGTCTGACGAAAGATGAACGTACAGGCGGCCCTTCGGGAGCAATCCTATGCTAAAAACCGAATCCAAAAACCTCTGCGCCGTGCCGTGATAAAGCACCGCAGGAGGGCGCTTCGGCTCGAGCTCAACATCAACGTCGACCGAGTGGCCTTGGTTGGCGCGGACGAGCGTATGGTCTTCGTTGAACGAATACCTGTCCTTCGAGTCCGTGGCGACAATTTCTTCCAGCATCTCCACGGTGAAAGGGCGTTGGCTTGAGATGCCCCTGACGAGCTCGTCAACATTAGCCCAGCCATGCTTATCAAGGGTGATTCCCGCCTCCTCGGGCTTGTGACGCAGAACTAGGGCGAGGAACCTGCTCTCCTTCACATGGGCCTCGCTAACAGCCATCAAGCTCCTCCTCACGCGCGCCCTCGATAAGCTGGTAGATTGCGGCTTCAAACCAGCACCAGAAATCGTCGTATTCGCCTCGCTGCTCCCAGCCTGGGTCGGCGAAGTCGTGAATCACCTCGACCTTCCCGGCTTTGCCGACCTCGAAGCAGGCGACGTCGTCGTTGTCGCAGCGTTTCGCGAAAGGGACGAGCTTGCGATCGGGGTACCTCTCGGCCATATCAGCACAGTAACCCTCCGCGAAAGGGGCGTCCATGATGAACCAGGTATCCATATCGACGATCCCAAGGTCGACGATCTTCTCCAGACCAAAGGGATATTCGAAGCCAGGATATTTATTCGAAGCGTCGTAGAGTTCCATCTCGTCTCCTTACTTGACCTTTCCCATATTGTACGACCCGCGCGGGTTGTTTCTCCTGAACTTGGACGACTGCTTTCCGATTCGGTTCTCGACGGCTTGACCCCACGTCTGCGGAACGCCGCCTTTCGGCGTCGTGAATCTTCTCCTCGTCGCCTGGTCAGGAAGCGGGTCGTTGTAGCCGTGAACATTTGCCCGAACATCAATCCCCGCAGCTCTTGCGGCGACCACTCGCGTGTTGTCGAGTGTTGTCAGCTCGCCATCATCCATTCTCACGACGTCGATCGGATCGCCCTGCCAGCCGTTCTTCTTCATGCTTGCGATGATTTCCTCGCTTCCGTTTACAGAGGTTTGGCTGAATCGGATTTCATCAGGCTTTATCGACTGCGCCCGCACTTTAGGGGTCTTAATCTTCGATTGACCAACTCCCAATGCTGAATAGCTGCTTGAGCCCTTCGTCCCAATGAAGAGACCGCTGCTCGACTTACTCATCGCGGCCCCCCCTGCCGAAGGCCTTACTCATGTCGCTTTCGAATTGGATGACCTTGACATTGCGCCTTCCTAGCTGTTTGAAAGATTCGTAATTCCCAGAGCCGTACACGATTATGACGGCCGGCTTGAGCGCTTTGACCATGACCTCCAGGCCGTCGTCAAACAGCTGTCTGTTCTCGAGTCTCTTGAGGCCGCTGGCGACGGAACCGACCGCCACCACCGTATGCTTGGGGACCCCGGCAAAGCAGTAGTCCCATGTCTCCTGCGTACCCCACCGGACGTTGTTTATTACCTGTACGCCAATGGAGCCGACCCAGTACCCGAACGCGCGCATGCGGTATACAGCGAATAGCTTTAGGGGCTCTGGAAAGTCCTGGCACATTGAGAAATCGGGAGTGATGATGCCGTCGAAATGTCGGATGATCTCGAGCGCTCGCCAGGGGAACAGCCACACGCTGCTGCGTACCCCATCGAACTTGACGTCGTCGACATAGAAGTGGATGAAGGCTTGAACGCGGTATTCCTTATCGCCTTTGCGCATCGCCTTCTTGTGGAGCTGCTTCGCCTCTGGCCAAGAGATGAGCTGACCGGGAAGCGACGTAGCGGTGGTCGGGCAGAAGGGGATGTCGTGCACGTCGTACTCCGCCCCCTCGACCATGAACGCGTTCCATACGTCGACGATGCCACGCCTGAGCGCCACTAACGTCTTTTGGAATGTTTTCGCCAAATTAACCTCGCTTTCTCGCGTTTTCGATACGAGAAAGTGTCACGCAGGCCGTTTTTGCGAAAAATTCCGAGCTTGTTGAGAAAAGCTTTGTAGTTTGTTGACGGGCTATGGTTGAATCATTCTTCGCTTGAGCACCAATGAATCTGCTTTTGGATGAATATATCTATATTTCGTGATATAATATTCTCGCTTAATAGAACAACTCTCAGATAAAGGATTTCCACAATGATTGATGGCAACAGCATTGGTATGAACATTAGGGATGCTCGGAACGAATTAGGGTTAACGCAGCGACAAGTATCTGAAATGACCGAAATATCGCAAACCCAACTTAGTGATTACGAGAACGGAAATAAAACACCTGGATTATTCACGCTTGCGAAGCTTTCACGTGCCTTGGGTAAAAGCATGGATGACCTGTTCTTCGGCGATGCGAACGTTTCGTTTATAACAACCGCACCTGATGAGGGTCGCGTTATTGTCAACTGCGTTTATCAGCTATGGCAACAGGATGTTATATCTAGGCATTATCCATCCGAGGACGAAGAGCGATATGGGTCATCGTTCTACAAAAGGCCGGTTGCAGACTTGCGAAGCCACTCTTCGGCAATCGAGAGACTGCTTGTGATGCTCGATGATTTTGGGCGAAGGAAATACACCTATAAAGATCCCGATGGCTACTTGGAGCAAATGCTCGATTCAACAGCTCGCGAAATCAGTCCTAAATAGTGTCGGTATGATCCTAGGATATCTGTGAAGGGCTTGTAGAAGCTTAGCGGTAGCTCCTCGGTAACGTGGTTGTTACCGAGGAGCTAGCATGATTAGCTGGGGAAATGTTCGCTTTGCGGACTCCCGCTACTCCCACTCAATGATTCCAGCATTTCCAAAACGTGCGTGCTCGTCCATGTCGTACCAGCTCGTGTTGTCACGTCCGGATTTACTCCCCAAAATGCCGGTTTCTACTGGTAGCCAGTTGGTAGCCAGAAAGTGGCTACCACCCTGGTAGCCAGTGATGGGGAGTAAACGCCATATGCTTGGGGAGTAAACGCCCTGACCTGCGGAAACGGGTGGTAGCCAGTCCTCGTTTTCGGGCAAGTGGCTACCATCCCCGATGCCGGAGCCTGCCAACTTAAGCTCTCCCGGAATGCACGGGGTCAGAACAGGTCCCCGTCTTCTTTCAGGAACTCCATGAGGTTGAGGTGCCTCACTCCGTCGCGCTGGCTGCGCAGCGGGTCGAGCGTGAAGAGGTAGCGCGGCCATCCGTCCCGGATCTTCCCGAACGGGGCGTACTCGCGCCGCTCGACCTCAGGGTCGGCCACGGTCATTGCGACCTGCACGTAGGCGTACTCGTCGCCCCTGCGCACTATGAAGTCGCACTCGAGCTTTCCGATCTTGCCGACGCTCACGGTGTAGCCCTTCGACACCAGGTGCGTGTACAGCGCGTTCTCGAGCGCCGGGCCGTAGTTCACGCGGGCGTCGGTGTTGCGCGCGCGGTAGATCGCAGGATCGGCGAGGTAGTACTTCTCCTCGCCGCGCAGAGAGCGCCTCGACTTCAGGTCGAAGCGCGGGCACCTGTAGAGCAGCTTCGCGTTCGAGAGCAGCTCGAGGTAGCCCGCAAGCGTCTGCTTCTTCACCGTCACGTGCTCCACGTTGCCCAGGTAGCCCGTGATGTTCGTCAGGTTTGTGGTGGCGCCGAAGTTGTTTATCGCGTAGGCCATGGAGCGCTCGAATGCGATGCGGTTGCGGATCTTCCTCCTACCGCGTATGTCCTTCTCGAACACCTGGTCGACCACGTCGCGCACGTAGTCGTCCTTCGCAGCCGGGTCGGCGATGCGAAGCGCCCGGGGGAACCCGCCGAATGAGAGCCACTGATCGAACTCCTGGGCATCGGATCTGAGGTCCAGCCCGAGGAACCCCTTCATCCCCAGGTGCTCCGAGAAGCCGAGGGTGAACATCTCCGCCTCGACGTAGCGGCCGGTGAGCTTGGTTGCCAGCTCGCCCGACAGCAGGTACGAGTTCGAGCCGGTGAGGAACACCGAGAGCCCGCCGTCGTTGCGGTAGGCGTTGACGACCGACTCGAAACCCTCGACGTTCTGGACCTCGTCGACGAAGAGGTACTTTAGGTCGTCGTCCGAGACGAGGGATTCGATCGCCGCCTCGAGCTGGTCGGGTGTGGTGACACCTCTGTACGGTTTGGAGTCGAGGTCGAGGAAGAGGACGTCCTTCTTGGGGACGCCGGAGGCCAGGAGCTCCTCGGCGACGGTGGCCATAAGGCAGGACTTGCCGCAGCGGCGCACTCCGGTAATCACCTTGATGATGTCGTCGTCGTGGTAGAACGGCCTGAGCCTCTGCAGATACCGCTCGCGGTGGTAAAGCCTTTGCCCCATATGCTCTCATTCCTCGTTAACGGGCATATGTTGCAATTATAGCGATAATGTGCCCGTTAACAAGGGTTTTACCGCACGAATCGTGCAGATTCCTGCCGTCGAACGCTGTCCCGCTTCATCGCTACCGGATATCGTGCGGAGCCCAGGACGGTTGAACTGCTATAGCAAGTCGAGGCAATCAATTATCTCTGTATGTGTATAATGTCTGCCATGAAAGCTGTGAAGGCGATATCGGTTGTATATGGGGCTTGCTGTCTCGTGGTCGTCTGCGCACTCCTGTTCTTAATGTTCGCGGGCAGCCAAAGCGATCTTGGCCGCAACATCCTTCTGCTCTTCCTTGCGTCGTTCTGGAGCGGCGTGCCTTTGCTGCTGATTTCAGCGTGGTCGTTGAAATCGAAAAGGGAGCCATCACATGGAATCGGGCTTCCTATGCTGCTCTTTTCGCTGGCGCCGGCCATCGCTTATCTCGTAAGCCTGTTGAGTAAAGCACCTGTTCAGAATGAGCAAGCGCTCGAACTCGCCCTGCCGGTTGCATCGGCTTTCCTGCCGGCGATAATCAGCCTGGTGCTGTTTCTCCTTGTCTTGAAGGGGGCTTCGTATGGAACCCGGTAAGATCATCACGGCCGTCTGCCTCGCCGTAGCGATGCTCATGTGCCTCGCTGCGGCTTGCGGCTGCACGTCTCCAGCTGCGACGCCTTTGCTCGAGCCCCCCGAGAGAATAGTCGTGCATTCCGATGGCGTTGAGTCGGAGCACGCCGAAGGGGAGCATGAGTTCGTCGCTGCTTTCGACCAGTTGAAAAGCACAGCTCTTGATCCCGAAAATTTGCTGGAAACGGCCATCGACCCGGAGATGGAGCTCAAAGAAGGCAGCTGCATAGAATTCGTCTACGGTAACACCCAGCGCACCGGAGAAGGCTCGAAAGGAACGGATTCCGTCATAAGGGAGTACGATAGGCTTCTTTTCTGCTTTACAGGTCCAGTTGCCGGTGAGGTCGTGCTGGGCCTCGACGGCCAGTACATGTCGGGCACGTATAAGATGGACGCGACGGCATGGCCATATTAGAAACCGGATTGGAAACGCAAGAATCGATGGAAGGCTTCGTCAGTGTGCCGGCTCCATCTCAGGGCAGCCTGCGCGAGCGCGCTTGCAGGGCTCTTGGGACAATGCGCATGGTCGCCGCATGCGCGCTCCTGCTCGTGCTCGCATCGCTCTCCTTCGGCTGCGCAGGCAAGGCGGACTTGCCCTCGGACAACGTGTTCGATGAGATGTTGGCATGCGATGTCTACGTGTTCGCGCAGGCCGCCGGCGGCACGTACGAGAGCGAGTGGCGCTTGCCCGACGATGGCTTCTTCTTGGTTGGCGAGGAGGAGGGCTTCCGTGTCAGTTACAGGCTCGGCCGGGATTACGACGACGACATGTGCCCGTACAAGCTCACGTTCTCGAAGTCGGTCTACGTGCCCATATCCGACGGTCACTTCATCAGAGTGACGAAACGTGAAGTCTATTCGAGCAAGACAGGCGCATTGCGTGTCGACGGGATCAGCTACTGGGAATCGGATTCGAGGGAGGAAATCGACCTGGACCATCCGGAGCGGATGGCGTACGGCTTTCGCGTCTTGAGCGCCGAGGAGGGGGAATCCGAGATCAGGGGCGCAGACGCAGACGGGCTTCTCGACCGCATCATGGGCAGCCCGAGCGAGTATTTCGTCGAACTGTACTTCTGTTGCATGGATTCGTCCTACAGCTCGGAGAGCCTGGGGGCGTACGACGATCGCAGAGGCTAAACAGACTCTCTCTATATGCTAGCTCAGGCCTAGAACGGCCTATACGGGCTTAAGAAACCCCTCTGCTCGACGTTGTAGAACAGAGGGGTTTATTGTGCTTAGCTGGGGAAATGTGCGCCTATGGCCGAAAATGCTTACTCCCACTCAACGGTTCCAGGCGGCTTGGGGGTCACGTCGTACACGACGCGGTTCACGCCTGGCACTTCAGCAACAATGCGACTCGAAATCTTCCCTATCACCTCGTAGGGCAGCTTCGCCCAATCGGCCGTCATGGCATCGGTGCTTTCCACGGCGCGAATGATCACCGGACGCTGGTACGTGCGCTCGTCGCCCATGACGCCGACGCTGCGGATGTCGGGCAGCACGGCGAAGTACTGCCAGCAGCTGTGCTCGGAATTGCGCTCCCCCGTCTCCTCGTACAGCTTCGCGTTGTAAGCGTCGAGTTCCTCTCGCACGACGGCGTCGGCGTTCTTCAAGATCTCGAGTTTCTCGGGCGTCACATCACCGATGATTCGGATGGCCAGCCCCGGACCCGGGAACGGTTGACGCCACACGATGTGGTCGGGCAGCCCGAGCGCCGTGCCAAGCGCACGGACCTCATCCTTGAAGAAATGGTCGAGCGGCTCGATAAGGTCGAACGTTACGCCCTCCGGGAATGGAATCAAGTTGTGATGCGACTTGATGGTCGATGCCTTCCCACCCGTCTTGCGCGCACCGCTCTCGATGATGTCGGGATAAATGGTGCCCTGGGCCAGGTACTTCACACCGTCAAGCTGCTGCGCAACCGTGAAGAACTCCTCCCAGAATTGCGTGCCGATTATCTTGCGCTTCTGCTCCGGGTCGGTCACACCTGCAAGCAGCTTCGCGTAGCGCTCTTCAGCGTGAACGTGCACGAAGTCGACGTCAAATTGATTGGTGAACACTTCCTCAACTTCTTCGGGCTCGTTCTTACGCAACAGCCCATGGTTCACAAACACACAGGTGAGCTGCTTGCCAATTGCGCGTGCGCAGAGAGCGCCGACAACGCTCGAGTCGACCCCACCGGAAAGGCCGAGGATGACGCGGTCCTTCCCCACCTTGGCGCGAACGCCGTCGACAAGCTCGTCAATCAGATTGTCCATGCTCCACGTCGGCTCGAGACCGCAGATTCCGAACAGGAAATTCGACAGCATTTGCGTGCCGTATGTCGTATGGCGCACCTCAGGATGGAACTGCGTCGCATAGAGGTTGCGCTCAGCGCATTCCATCGACGCAACCGGGCATACTTGCGTGCTCGAAGTGATCGCGAACCCTTCGGGGACCATGGCGACGGAATCGCGATGGCTCATCCACACCGTCTGCTTGTCGGGCGTTCCATCAAGCAATCGCGACGGCGCAACGCGGCTGATGGTTGCCGGCCCATACTCGCCCACTTCGGTGTGACCCACTACCCCACCGAGCGTCTTGGCCATAATCTGCTGTCCATAGCAGAAACCGAGAATCGGCAACCCCAGCTCGAACACGGCGGAATCGACCGAAGGCGCGTCCTCCGCATAGACGCTTGCAGGCCCACCGGACAATATGATGGCCGACGGGTTTTCCGCGGCGATTTCGTCTGCCGGCGTATCGCACGGCATGATTTCGGAATAGACGCGCAAATCGCGTACACGCCGTGCGATGAGCTGCCCATATTGGGCTCCGAAATCCAAAACGATTACTTTTTGCATTCGCCTCTCCATCCTGGAAACCAGTGCGTGTTTAATGAGACAGCCTCTTTTGCGCACACGCTTAAAGTAAGTTGAACCTGCGGCCACCTTCTCACTAACACAGATTTCGTATGTAGCCTTGTCAACAGCTCTCGTGCTCGTGTTTGAGCGATGATAGCATTGCACCATTATGATTATTGAATTTCTTAAAGCACTGTTAATAGGCATCGTCGAGGGCATCACGGAATGGCTTCCCATCTCCTCGACCGGCCACATGATCCTTGTCGACGAGTTCGTGCATCTCGATGTGTCGGACCAGTTCCTCGCCTTGTTCCTCGTGGTCATCCAAATTGGCGCGATTCTGGCCGTCATCATCATGTACTGGCACAAGCTCAACCCCTTCTCACCCACGAAGACCTCGTTCGAAAAGCAGGCAACCTGGCATCTCTGGGGAATGGTCGTCGTCGGATGCATCCCCGCCGCAATCGTAGGGTTCGCACTAGACGATTGGGTCAACGAGCACTTCTACAACAAGGTGGTCGTTGCCATCGCACTCATCGCTTACGGCGTCATCTTCATCTTCCTCGAGCGCCGCAACCGCGAGAAGCTCGATCATGCCATGCGTGTATACCAACGCAAGGCGCGGAGGAACGGTGAAGACGCTTCGCTCGCGCGCATCGATCCTGACGAGCTGGTTTTCGACGTGACGAGCGTCGACGACATCGATTGGAAGATGGCCCTGAAGATCGGCCTGTTCCAGTGCCTCGCCATCATCCCAGGCACATCGCGTTCTGGCTCGACCATCATCGGTGGCATGCTGTTCGGTTGCTCCCGCACTGCGGCTGCCGAGTTCACGTTCTTCATGGCTATCCCGGTCATGCTCGGTTGGGGCCTCGTCAAAGTGGTGAAGTTCGTATTGGCCGGTGTGGCCATGACGGGAACCGAGATTGGCGTCCTTATCATCGGCGTCGTCAGCGCGTTCATCATGTCGGTCGTGTCGATTCGCTTCCTCATGGGCTACATCAAGAAGAACGACTTCACGGTGTTCGGCTACTACCGCATCGTCGTCGGCATCATCGTGCTCCTGTACTTCGTCGGCGAGACGATTGGCATCCTGCCGTAGCATGAAATGAGTCATTGGGACTGTCCCTCTGACTCACCGTTCAGCTACGTTGCACAACAGCAAAGCGCGGCAGTGAATCGAATTCATTGCCGCGCTTCCTATATCTGTTCTTAACGGAACGTTATGCTGCAGCCGCCGCAGGAGGCTCCGCCGGCGTATGCGAGCGCTTGCGCAGAAGGAACTGAACGACGAACAGCGCGACGATGAGCGCGATGCCGATGACATCGGTGATCGTGTCGGGAACCATCATGCAAACGCCGCCAGCAGCGAAGAGCACGCGGAACACAGGGTTGATCTTTTCGAACAGATGCCCGTTCATGGCGGCAGACAACCCGAAGAGGCCGATGAGCGACGTGGCAACGACCTGAGCAACCTGGAGCCACACGAAATCGCCTTCCAAGACCATGATGGGGTTGAAGGCCAGAATATAGGGCACGATGAACGCGGCGATCGCCAAACGTGCGGCATTGACGCCGGTCTTCATGGGGTTGGACTTGGCAATGGCCGAACCCGCATATGCCGCAAGTGCGACAGGTGGCGTGATGTCAGCCACGATGCCGAAGTAGAACACGAAGAAATGGGCGGCGATGGCCGGGAAACCCAGCTGAATCAGGATGGGAGCCGTTGTCGCAGCCATGATGCAGTAGTTCGCAGTCGTGGGAACGCCCATGCCCAGCACGATGCAGCACAGCATCGTCAGGATGAGGCCGATGATTACAGCGTCACCAGCAACGCTGACGATAGCGGATACGAGCGTCGAAGCCAAACCCGTTACCGTGATGCAACCAGCGATGAGGCCAGCCATGGCGCAAGCTGCCGCCACGGAAATGCAGCTCTTAGCGCCAGCCTGCAAACCTTCGTAGGCCATGGAAAGAGCGATCTTGCAGACCCTGAGGAAAACCTGGCCAAACGTTTCGCCGTCTTCGCGCTCACGCATTTCAGTGAAGAAGAAATTGATGAAGCCGATGACGAAGGCGCCCAAAATCGAGATGGCCGCCGAATACGCCATGGTGCGGGCTCCGGATGCGACGAGCCAAACCAACAGCACGAGCGGGAGGATGAGATAGCAGTTCTTCAACAGGTACGAGCCCTTGGGAAGCTGGTCGCGCGGAATGCCCTCCAGACCGAGCTTCTTCGCTTCGAGATGAACCGTGATGAAGATGCCGGCGAAGTACAGAAATGCCGGGATGATAGCCTTCGTTGCAACTTCGATATAGGGAATGCCCATGTACTCGGCCATCAAGAATGCAGCAGCGCCCATGATCGGCGGCATGATCTGACCGCCCGTCGAAGACGCAGCTTCAACGGCGCCTGCAAACTCGGGTTTGTAGCCAGTCTTCTTCATCATGGGAATGGTGACCGAACCTGTCGTGACCGTGTTGCCAACCGAGGAACCCGACACCATGCCGCACAGGGCAGACGAGATGACGGCGACCTTCGCAGGACCGCCCGAAGACCAACCTGCGAGTTTGTTGGCAAGCGAGATGAAGAACGCCGCGATGCCGGTGCGCTCAAGGAATGCACCGAAGATGATGAAGAGCACGATGTAGGTGTAACAAACGTTGATAGGTGTTCCAATGACACCGCTTGTCGTGTAGAACAGCTTGTACACCGTGTTGCGCAGCATGAGATAAACATCGCCCGCCACAGCGTATTGGTTCGTCAATGCATAGATAAGCAGGCACGTGACAACAACCAAAATGGGGATACCGACGCATCTTCGGCACAGCTCCATTAACACAAGCGTGCCGATTATGCCGACAACAACATGTATGGGTTGGATGCGCGTCGAAAGCCTGATGATCTCGAGGGCGTTGAACGCAAAGTACAAGAAGCAGGCCGCTCCAACGACCATGATGACGATGTCGTACCACGGCATCGTGTTTACACGGACCTTGCCCTTGCGGACGGGATACATCAAATACCCGATGATGATGACACATGCAAGGAAGCGCGCGAGCTTGGTTTCGGGAAGCTCGGTGCTGAACAGGGTCATCCCGATGCAGTAGAGCGAGAAGAGCGCCATGAGAGCATTGATGATCTTCTTCGGCGTACCTTCCCAAATGCGCGTGTTCGACTCGCGGTCGTACTTGCGCATGATTTCATCGACGTCTGCTTCGGGATCAGCCTGTTCGGCTATCTGCTCGGCCTCGGCCGTTGCTTCTTCGGCCGTCTTCGCAGCCTCTTCAGCTTTTGCGGCAGCTGCTTTGGCAGCATCGCGAGCATCAGCGGCATCGTTTGCAGCTGCAACGGCAGCTGAGAGCGCCACAACCTTCTCTCGCTCGGCATCCGACGAGTCGAGCGCCTCGTTCAGATACGCATCGCCCCCAAAATCGCCAACTGAACGCACGGCCTTTTCGACGTCCTCCATCATTGCGACGTCAACGACGACGGCATCCTTGTCCTTTTTACGTTTATCGAACCAAGTCAAAACAATCCTCCCGTTTTACCGAGAAGTCGCGATGGGATCGATGACCCCATCGCGACCTCGGAGCAAACCGAAATGCAAAATCAGAAGAGGTTACTTCGTCTTAACCTCGAGGCCCTTCTCCTTGAAGTACTTCGCAGCACCCGGATGGTACGGGACGGCGGTGACAGATGCAGCCTTCTTGAGATCGAACTCGCCGAACTTGGCGTTGGCGGCTTTGAGCTCGTCAAGGTTGTCGAAGATGCTGCCGACGAAGGCATAGATGTCATCTTCGGAGCACGAATCGGCAGCGAGAACCACTGCACCAACGGACAGCGTCTGGACATCGTTATCGATGCCAGCGTACGTACCGGCTTTGATGGTGGCCTCGTTGTAGTACGGGGAAGCCTTGATGAGATCGGCGGCATGCTCGGAGTCGATCTCGACGAGGTACGCCTGCTTCGAGGTGGACAGGTCGGTGATAGCCGTGGTCGGAGCGCCAGCGACGATGAATGCAGCATCGATCTTGCCGTCCTTGAGGGACTCGGCAGAGTCGGCGAACTTCTGGTAGGTCGGCTTGATGTCGTTCTCGGTGATGCCATAAGCGCCAAGGACGTCGATGGCATTGAAGTACACGCCGGAACCTGCGTCGCCGATGGACACGTTCTTGCCCTTGAGGTCGGCAACGGACTTGATGTTCTCATCGCACGTGACGATCTGGACCTGCTCTTCATAAAGGTTGGCGACAGTCGAGAAGATTTCAACCGGCATGCCATCGAACAGGTTCGTGCCAGTGTAAGCATAAGCTTCGACGTCGGACTGGCAGAAAGCAAGTTGAGCAGTGCCGTCTTCGAGCTCGTTCACGTTAGCCTGGGAGCCGCCGCTGGAGACAGCGGTGATGTCGAGGCCGGCCTTCTCCTTGGCATTCTGGGCCATGATGGTGCCGAGAGCATAGTACGTGCCGGACTCGCCGCCGGTCACGAAACGCATGGCGCCACCCGAAGCAGCAGAAGCTGCAGCGCTTGCAGATGCCGAAGCACTCGCAGATGCGGAGGAAGCACTACCGCTGCCCGAGGAGCAACCAGCCAGAACAGCAGCCATGCCAGCAGCTGCGCCAACTCCGATGAAGCCTCTTCTCGTCAAATTCTTCATTATGCAATCCTTCCCTTTTCCCTGTGGGTACGGCGGAAGCTCGTCTTTGCTGCCTTTATGGCATGCCCCGCCGCTACCGCGCAACCCCGCGCGGATTTCTACCATTATAACGATTGCTATAGTCTACTAAAGTAAAAAGTTAATGAATAGCTGTTCTTGCTACAGTTTTTTGTTGTAATGCGTATTGAATCCGACAAAAAAGGGCGGTAATCAATACCGCCCTTTCGCAACGTTGCTATTTTAAACGCACTATTTAGCTTTGCCCTGGTTTGCAACCTTGTTGATCTTGGCCTCGATGACGGCGGGGTCGCCAATGTAGCGCTTCTCGATGACGTTCATGTCAGCATCGAACTTGTAGACGAGCGGAACAGCCGTCGGAATGTTCACGCCGATGATCTCCTCATCAGACAGGCCGTCGAACTGTTTCACGAGCGACCTCAGCGAATTGCCGTGAGCTGCGATGAGAACGCGCTTGCCAGCCTTCATCTGCGGCAGGATCTCGGACTCGAAATACGGCCACGTGCGGGCGATGTTGTCCTTGAGGCACTCGTGCATGGGCACGCAATCAGGGTCGACGTCACGGTACTGGGGCCATGCGTGGGCATCGCGCTCATCGCCGGGCTCGAGCGCGGGCGGACGTGTATCGAAGCTGCGGCGCCAAATCTTCACCTGCTCTTCGCCGTATTTCGCAGCGGTCTCGGCCTTGTTCAGGCCCTGCAATGCGCCGTAGTGACGCTCGTTGAGACGCCACGACTTGATGACGGGCAGCCATGCGCGGTCCATCTCGTCGAGCACGATGTTGAGCGTGTGGATGGCACGCTTGAGATAGCTCGTATAGCACAGGTCGAAATCGAAACCCTCGGCAGCAAGAGCGCGGCCACCTTCAGCAGCCTCGATGCGGCCAGCCTCGGACAGGTCAACATCGGCCCATCCGGTGAACAGATTCTTCTTGTTCCATTCGCTCTCGCCGTGGCGGATGATAACGAGTGTCATGGTGTCGTCAGACATGGAAACCCCTTCCGTTGATAACTCACTGGCTCAATGATACCCCACCATGTTCTCTTGCGGAGCGTGAGTGGACTCTCAAAGGTGTTTCTGAACCGTTTCAAACGGCGTTTGGCAAAATATATGTTGCATTCGCCAATCAAGACCATGATAATTTCGCTAGCGCAATTCCAACGATGCTGCCTGGGTTGCAATGCGAGACAGGCAGAAGAGGATGCTCTGGAGAACTCTTAAATGAGTGCCGAAGGTGCAAGGCAAGCCGACAAGGCCTGCTGAAACTCTCAGGCAAAAGGACAGAGGCGAAAAGCGTGTCGTGCGGTTTCGGCGATCATTTTCGACCTTCTCCAGAGTGCAACTGAAGGCAAGGAGAAGGGATAGAAGGTGGAAGCCGCAGTTCTAAACGTCGTTTCGACAATCAATTCGTATCTATCAAATTACGTTCTGCTGATCTTGTTGATCGGCACGGGCCTGTTCTTCACGATCCGCACGCGGTGCGTGCAGTTCCGCTGCTTCGGCGAGGGCTGGAAGAAGATGTTCGGGGAGCTCTCGCTGTCAGGCGGCGACCGCGGCGGTGCCATGAGCTCGTTCCAGGCGCTTGCGACTGCCGTTGCCGCCCAGGTCGGCACCGGCAACATCGTCGGCGCTTGCGGCGCAATCCTCATCGGCGGCCCGGGTGCGATCTTCTGGATGTGGATCATCGCCCTGCTCGGCATGTCGACAAACTACGCCGAGGCCGTTCTCGCACAGAAGACGAAGGTTATCGACAATGAAGGCCAAACCCATGGTGGTCCGGCCTACTACATCACCACCGCCTTCAAGGGTGGCGGCGGCAAGTTCCTCGCCGTGTTCTTCGCAGTCGCTGCGATCATCGCACTCGGCATCATCGGCCCCATGGTTCAGTCCAACTCCATCGGCGAGACCATGAACCACGCGTTCGGCGTTCCGACCTGGCTGATCGGTCTCGTCATCGCCGTGTTCGCCGGCTTCATCTTCATCGGCAACCTTCATCGCCTCGCATCCGTCACCGAGAAGCTCGTGCCCATCATGGCCGTCCTCTACATCTGCGGTTCGCTCGTCGTGCTCGTCATGAACGCTGGCAACGTCCCTGCTGCCTTCGCGCTCATCTTCCAATGCGCTTTCAACCCGGCCGCCGGTCTGGGCGGTGCCTTCTTCGGCATCTGGGCCGCCATCACGCAGGGTGCCAAGCGCGGCCTGTTCTCGAACGAGGCTGGCATGGGTTCGACCCCGCACGCTCACGCACTTGCTGACGTCAAGGATCCGCATGACCAGGGCGTCGTTGCCATGATCGGCGTGTTCATCGACACGGTCATCGTCGTCACCATGACCGCCCTCGTCGTCATCAGCGTGCTCTATGTCGGCGATGGCCCGCTGGCCACCGCATACAGCAACGCTGGCCAGTACGACACCGTTGCAGAGTTCGTCTCCGCAGAAGGCGACGCCATCGTCGAAGGCTACACTGTCGACGCTTCTGGCGACCTCGTGAACGCTGACGGCGAGGCCGTCCTCACGAACGCCGACATGAACGACCCGGCCAAGCTCGCCGGCGCTATCGGCATCTCCAAGACCAACATGGCCCAGATCGCCTTTGGCACATTCATGACCACAGGTGGTGGCGCAATCTTCGTGTGCATCTGCCTGTTGTTCTTCGCGTTCTCCACGATTCTCTCGTGGAACCTGTTCGCCAAGTTGAACCTGCAATACCTGTTCAGGAAACGCAATGACAAGATACCCGTGCTCATCTTTGCGCTTGCGGCAGCATTCTTCGTATTCCTGGGCACCGTGCTGCAGAACGACATCGTCTGGGAGCTTCAGGACATGTGCAACCAGCTGATGGTTCTCCCCAATGCCATCGCCCTCATCGCATTGTCTGGCTTCGTTGTAAGGTGCTCGATTGCACGCGGCTCCAAGACCGAGGAGCTGCTCGAGGAAGAGCTCTAGTCTCCAATTCGCACACCGAATGGAAAGGCCCTCGGAAGAGGGCCTTTCTTTTTTACGTCTTACATTTGATGGCACTTGTCGCAGAAATTGGGCGCACGGCAATTTATATTGTGTACAATTGAAATTCAAAGCAAACCTCACGTTCTACTGGTACCTGGTTTTGTCAGCGAGGATCAATGTTCGACCGCAACCTCATGAAGCTCGAGGGCATGCACGCCATCATGGCGGCTCTGGTGGTCCTTGCATTGCTTCAGGCTGCAACGATCGCCGGTCAAGCGCTCACATTGAGCTCCGTTATCGCTTCCCTTTGGGAAGGCGCCGCCGTTGAACAACAGATCCAGGGCATTGCCGCGTTCTTTGCCTGTTTCGCAGTCATGCAGCTGGCGCGATTTGCCCAGGAGACGATGCTCGACAAGTTCTCCCTCAATCGAGCTACAGATCTGCATCGCAAGTTGGTCGAACGCGCATTCGATGCGCGCACGATGCTCGCCGACCGCGAAGGGTCGGCCATAGTTGCCACAACAGCAACCGAGGGCATCGATGAAGTGCAAACCTATATCCGCATCATCCCGCCAAAGATCGTCGGGATGGCCGCAATCTCAATTCCCCTGCTCGTCGTGGAATTCGTCACTGACTGGCCAAGCGGAATCATCCTGACCGTCATGTTCCCCGTGATCATCTTCTACATGATTCTGCTCGGTCGGCAGGCGCGTCAACGTGCAGCAGCTCAATACGGAACCTACACCCGGCTGTCAAACCATTTTCTCGATACGCTCCGCGGCATCGACATCATCAAAGCGTTCGGGGCCTCTGAACACGAAGGCGAATCCGCATACACATTCAGCGAGAAACTGCGTGCTGCGACCGTGCGCACCATGACTACCGCAACGCTGTCGAGCGCTGTACTGGACCTGTGCGCAACCTTCGGGGTTGCCGCCGTCGCCATGATGCTCGCGTTCAGGCTCATGGACGGCTCTGTCGCGCTTGCAACCGGTCTTGCGGCTCTCATGATCGCTCCGGAATACTTCACGCCAATCAGGTCTTTTGCCAGCGATTTCCACGCATCGCTCGATGGAAAGAACGCACTCGAAGCCATCCTTTCGATGATTGGCGAAAAAATGGAGGCTGAAGAACCGCAGGAGCCTGTACAGCCGGCAACAACGTGGAACGCCAACTCAACCCTCGAGTTCCAAAACGTCTCGCATCGCTACGACGAGAGCGAATCGGGCGTGTCGGGGCTTTCCTTCACCCTCAACGGTTTTGAGAAAGTCGGGGTCATCGGTAAGAGCGGTTCGGGCAAGAGCACCCTTGCAAACCTTGTCGCTGGCTTCATCGCTCCTGATTCCGGCACGGTCTTGCTCGACGGCATTCCATGCGACCTCACCGATTCCTCTTGGAAGCACCAGGTGCGCATCATCCCGCAGAACCCCTACATCTTCAGGGGAACGCTTTCTGACAACATAAGCTTTTACACACCCGATGCGACACGTGAGCGAATCGAGTCAGCCGTGCGCGATGTCGGCCTCGACGAACTCGTAGACGAACTGCCCGAGGGCCTGGATACCTTTATCGGCGAAGGAGCGCGCGGCCTCTCAGGTGGACAAGCGCACCGCGTCGCCCTCGCCCGCGTTCTGCTCGACGAGAATGCGCGCGTGCTCGTTTTCGACGAACCGACAGCACATCTGGACATCGAAACCGAACTCGAACTGAAAGAGCGCATGCTGCCACTCATGGAAGGCAAGCTCGTGGTGTTTGCCACACACCGGCTCCATTGGGTGAAGGATATGGACCGCGTCATCGAACTAGACGATAGGAGCGAGCGATGAACGCGAAACGTCCTAAATGGTTCAAATCCTTCCTCGTGAAGTACCGGCGCTCGGTCATCTTCGCGCTTGTGCTCGGGTTGGCGGCAAGCGGCTGCGCTGCGCTCCTCATGTTCACATCGGGCTATCTCATCAGCGCCACTGCGATCCCCGGCATTTCGCTGTTCACGATCATGGTTCCTGTTGCATGCGTCCAATTGTTTGGATTCGGCAGGCCTGCAGCGCGCTATCTCGAACGCCTCATCAGCCATGATTGGGTTCTCAAGATCACCTCCGACTTGAGGCGCATGCTCTATTGGGGCATCGAACGTCGTGCAGGCGACCCAGAACGCAAACGTGCTGCTGGCGAGTATCTCGGCCTGTTGTCCGACGATGTCGCTCATCTGCAGAACCTTTATCTGCGCGTCATCTTCCCCACGGCTGTTGCAATTCTTCTCGCCATTGGGGCATCCATCATGTTCGGCGTGTTCTCAATTCCTTTCGCATTGCTCATGGTTCTCATATTCGTGCTCGTGGTTGCCGTGCTTCCGAATGTCGCACTGCTGGCCACACGCGCGCAGACCGCATACGCCAAGTCCCTCAGAGCGCAAGAATACACGTCTCTGACCGACGACGTTTTGGGTGCCGCAGATTGGGTGCTCGCCGACCGCGGCGACGATGCCGTAGATGCCCACATGAAGGCAAGCATCACATTGCGGGAAATCGAGCTCAAACTGCGCACGCGTCAGCGTGTGCTGTCTCTCGTTGGAACCATCATCTTGGGTTTAGCCGTTTGCGCTGTCGTTGTCTGGTCGAGTGGACGTTTCGGAAGCACTGGCATGGATATGTCCGCGGGCTTCATAGCAGCTTTCGTGCTCGGATTCTTCCCGCTCATCGAAGCGTTTTCAGTGCTTCCCGCAGCTGTATCGCAAGCTCCTGTGCACGAAGACTCCATCGCACGACTCGACGAGTACGTGTCCGACAAACCCCAGCCCTCCCCAACTTCTGAAATGCCCGGATCTGGGCATTGTAATCAGGGCACGCTCATCTTCGATCATGTCAGCTATACATATCCCAGTGCTGACAAGCCAGCTCTCGATGACCTCACGCTCACCGTTGAGGCAGGAAGCTCCGTCGCGCTCCTCGGACGAAGCGGGTCCGGCAAGAGCACGTTCGCAGAAATTGCCCGCGGCGCACTGACGCCGACAAGCGGCGCTATCGACGTCGGAGGGGCAATAGGGTTCCTCGGGCAAACACCTTACTTGTTCAACAGATCGTTGCGCGAGAACCTCACGCTCGGAGTGCTGGACGCGTCGGACGACAAGCTCGTCCAAATGCTCGAAAACGTTGGGCTCGGGAAAAAGTTCGAATCGTTGGAAAACGGGCTCGACACGATAGTTGGCGAGACGGGCGTGGGCTTTTCGGGAGGCGAAGCGCATCGCATCGCCCTCGCCCGCGTTCTCGCAGCCGACACCGCGATTGTGCTCGTCGACGAGCCGTTCGCAGCACTTGACCCCATCACGGAAAACCAGCTGCTCGACACTTTGTTCACGACATGCGAAGAGCGCACACTCGTTGTGATCACACATCATCTTGCACGGATAGAGCGCTTCGATCGTGTCGTCTTCATCGAAGACGGACGATTGGACCTCGACGGCTCCCCCGCCGAATTGATGGAAGCGAGCGACCGCTTCCGCAAGCTCGTCGAGTTCGATCGATAAGATGCGCTGGCTTTAGCGCAAAGAAAGCGCGTTCACGACCGCACGGGCTGCAGCTGTGGCAGCCACAATCTTGATGAGGTCGACGACGATGAAGGGAGCGACCGTCACCGCAAACGAAGCGAGCGGGCCGACGTTCGCAACTACCATGTACTGAGCCCAACCGCACACGTACGCTACGAGCGTGAAGATGATGCCAGCAACAACGCAGGTGCCGAAGTTATCAATACCTCGCGAGCGCATGAGTGCAAGGAAAGCGACCGCGAGCGCAACGCCCACGAAATAGCCCCACAAAAAGCCGCCGGTGAACCCGAGAAGCACGCCGATGCCACCGCGCATACCCGAAAACACCGGCACACCGATGGCACCGAGCGCAAGATAGCCCGCTATGGCTGCAAGTGCTTGCTTGGGCGTGAGCACGATTATGGCGAATGTGACGGCGAACATCTGCAGCGTGAAAGGCACGGGACCTATGGGAATCGTCACCCATGCCGATACGGCAATGATGGCAATCGACAGCGCAACGAATGCAATCGACCTGGTGCGTGACTCGGTTGCCGCAAGCGGCTTGACCGCTTTGGCCGATGTTTGCTCTACTTGTCCCATAATGACCCCCACGACTACCGCATTACATCATCGCTCATGCGTACCATTAACGTCCCACATCATTATACAGCGAATCGGAAAGCGGGCCTCTCCTGGCATTCGCTATCGGATACGTTCGGCCTTTCCGTACGCGATGAACTCGTCGGTAAGAACCTTATCATCGGCGAACATGAAATTCGGCCTGAGCTCCATGAGCGGTTTCACGACGAAATCGCGCTCGAGGATACGCGGATGCGGGAGTGTGAGCACTTCGTTGTCGACAACGTACATCTGGTAGTCCACGATATCGATGTCACATGTGCGCGGACCGTTCGCTATCGTGCGCACGCGACCCAAGCTGTTCTCGATTGCGTGGAGATAATCGAGCAGTTCGCGCGGGGCGATGCCGCACCGCATGAGCACGATGGCGTTCACAAACTCGTCCTGGTCTTCGTAGTAGGCCGGTTCGCTCGAATAGAAACTGGATATGTCGATGATTTGCGAGTCGGGCAATGAGCAAAGCTGGGTAATCGCCTGATTGAGCTGTGCGATCTTGCCCTCTTGCTCTTCACCGGGATTGCCGACGAGCGCGATGTTGCACCCGAGGCTGAGCACCACGAGCGGGCGCAGGTCCTTCAGCGCCTCGACCGTCATCGCCACGTTATGTGTCCGCACGACTGAAGCGCCAAGCTCGCAGGCAAGCAACGCTTCTGCAGCAGAAGCTGCGTCACGCTCGGCCGGGTTGTCGATGTTATAGGCGTAACCGATGAAGCTCTTGCGGGAGAACGCCGCCATGAGCGGGTATCCCAAACGGGCGAACTCGTGGTAGTTGCGCACCATCTCGAGCGTCTGGCTCGGCGTCTTGCCAAAACCCGGGCCGGGATCGATGCAAATACGATCATGAGCGATGCCGGCAGCTTCAAGCTCGGCTGCGCGATTGCGGAGGTAATCACGCACTTCCGCAACCACGTCCTCGTACTGGGGATCGTTTTGCATGGTCTTGGGCTCGCCCTTCATGTGCATGACCACAAGACCTGCGTCGCACTCGGTGGCAACTTTGACCATAGCAGGGTCGCGGAAGCCCGATACGTCGTTGATGATCGATGCGCCCATCTCGACGGCAACGCGGGCCACCTCGGCATGGCGCGTGTCAATGCTCACGCACACGCCTTCGTCGGAAAGCACGCGAACAACGTCGATCACACGATCGATCTCTTCGCCGATGGACACCTCGTCGCTGCCCGGACGCGTGGACTCGCCTCCTACGTCGATGATGACAGCACCCTCGTTGAGCATGCGATGCGCGTGTTCGAGTGCTGCATCGAGCGCATTGTGCTGCCCACCATCCGAGAACGAATCGGGCGTAACATTGAGGATGCCCATCACAATGGGCATCCTTTCATCGAATTCGTACGAGGCGCAATGCCAGGTCATTATCGGCTCTCCTCTTCATTGCCGGGCTGCTCACCCGATTGGTGAGCGCTAGGCGCCTGCTGCGTGAAGCCAGGGTCGAATCGATGCGCTTGCGCGTCTTCCGGCGACTCAACCGGTTGCTGGACAGGCTGCTGCTCCACAGGCGGAACCATCGGCGCCGCATGCTGGCCATACGATTGCTGCTGGTAAGGCTGCTGATCGTAAGGTTGCTGCCCGTAAGGTTGTTGGTTGGTGGGCTGCTGCCCGTAAGTCTGCTGCTGGACCTGACCGGGCAAGCCGCCTTGTCCGCCGGATTGATAGCCTCCGTAGGCCGCCTGCTCCTTTTCACGCCAATTGGGGTCGGCCAAACGCTCGTCGCGGGCTCGTGCCGCAGCCTCTTCGGCCTCCTTGCGAGCGATGATCTCGTCCTCGCGTGCGAGGTACTCGTCCCATTTGTTGTCGAGCAGAGCCTGGCATTCCTCGCCATCGACCGTTTCGCGCTCGAGCAGAACCGATGCCATGAGGTGCATCTGCTCGGGACGCGAGGAGAGGATCTCGTAGGCGCGGTCGTGGGCTTCGCGCATGATGCGTGCAACCTCGTCGTCGATGCGGCGTGCCGTCTCTTCAGAGTAGTCCTGCGTGTTGCCGTAGTCGCGGCCGAGGAAAACCTCATGGTTCGGCTGGCCGAACACCTGATGGCCCAACGGGCTCATGCCGTACTGTGTGACGATCGAGCGTGCGATCTTCGTGGCGCGCTCGAGGTCGTTGCTGGCGCCCGTCGTGATGTCGCCGCAGTAAATCTCCTCGGCGACACGACCGCCCATCAGCACGGCCAGCTGGTCGCGCATCTCGGTGAGCGAATTGAGCACCTTGTCCTCGTCCGGAATCGACATCGTGTAACCCAGCGCGCGGCCACGCGAGATGATCGAAATCTTGTGGACGGGATCGGCATGCTCGAGCAGATGCCCGACGAGCGCATGACCGCTCTCGTGGTAGGCGATCGTCTTGCGCGTCTCTTCGGTCATGACGCGGCCCTTGCGCTCGGGGCCTGCGATGACGCGCTCCATCGACTCGGTGACCTCCTGCATGGTGATCACCTTCTTGCCGCGACGTGCCGTGAGCAGCGCACTCTCGTTCATGAGGTTCATCAAATCGGCGCCCGTGAAGCCAGGAGTGAGCGATGCGATCTTCTTCAGGTCGACATCGCTGCCGATCGGCTTGTCGGCCGCATGTACTTGCAGGATGCGTTCGCGGCCCTTGACGTCGGGCACGTCCACGACGATCTGACGGTCGAAGCGGCCGGGACGCAGCAACGCCGGGTCCAGAATGTCAGAACGGTTCGTAGCGGCGATGAGCACGACGGAATCGTTGGAATCGAAACCATCCATCTCGACGAGCAGCTGGTTGAGGGTCTGCTCGCGTTCGTCATGGCCGCCGCCCAAGCCAGCGCCACGCTGACGACCGACTGCGTCGATCTCGTCGATGAAGATGATCGAGGGTGCGGCTTCCTTGGCCTGTTGGAACAGGTCGCGAACACGCGATGCGCCGACGCCGACGAACATCTCGACGAAGTCGGAACCGGAGATGCTGAAGAACGGCACGCCCGCTTCGCCGGCCACCGCACGCGCGAGCAGCGTCTTGCCAGTGCCCGGAGGACCGACGAGCAAGCATCCGCGCGGGATCTTCGCGCCAAGGGCTTGGTATTTCGCCGGGTTGGCGAGGAAGTCCTTGATTTCCTTCATCTCCTCGACGGCCTCATCTACGCCGGCGACGTCGTCGAACTTGACGTCAGGACGCTCCTCATGGGCTTTCTTGGCCTTCGTCTTGCCGAAGCCCATCTGCTGGTTGTTGGCCTTCTGCATCTGCGAGAAGAAAATCCAGATGAGAACACCGAACAAGAGGAGCGGGAGAATCGTGCTCAGGATGTCGAGCCATTGCATGGGCAGCGTCACCTCGTAGGTGATCTGGGGATGCTGCGCTACGAGCTGAGCAAGCGACTCCTGGCCGACATAGGTCGATGTGTAACCATGTTCCTCCCCGAGTGTCGTCGCGCTCAGGCTGCGGGTGCTGAGGCCTGTGAGGGAACCATCGGGCCTCGACTCGAGCATGGCAAGCTTCGTGTTCAGGGCGCCGAAAGCTTCGTTGAACGCATCGGCTCCCGTCTCACCTGCGGTGATTGCGGGATAGTACGTACCAGTGACGGTGTAGTTGCGAGCGTCGTACACGACCGACACGACGCGGTCTTGCTCGATGGCTTGCAGGAACTCTGAGGTGATGAGCGTATCGGTCGTCAGCGGCTTGTTGTCCTCGCCGTTTCCGGACGACCCCTGCAATGAAACGAACTGCTGGCCGGCAATCATCGCGATAACAAAGAACACGATGATCCAAATGACCACACTTCTGTTGTCAGGTTGCTTGTTGTTTTGTGGCATGTGGTGTCTCTCTTGTGGTCCGTTGCGTGGTGCTTATTCGTACACTTCGGGCTTGAGGATGCCGATGTAGGGCAAATTGCGATAACGCTCCGCATAATCGAGGCCGTAGCCGACGATGAACTCGTCAGGGCACTCGAACCCGATGTGCGCACAATCGATGTGCGCTTGCTCGCGGGTGCGCTTGCGCAGCAAGGTGACAACCTCGATGGATTTCGGCTTGCGCGATTTCAGGTTCTCGAGGAGGAACTGAAGCGTCAAACCCGAATCGAGAATGTCCTCAGCGATGATGACATGCTTGCCCTCGATGCTGGACGTGAGGTCTTTCACGATCTTCACGACGCCGGAGCTCTTCGTACCGCTCCCGTAGGAAGAGAGGGCCATGTAGTCCATCTCGAGCGGGATTTCGGTTGCACGAGCCAGGTCCGCCATGAAGATGGCAGCTCCGCGAAGCACCGAAACGAGCACGACCGGCTCGCCTGCGTCAGCAATCGCGGAATACTTGTCGGTCAGGGCGCCACCGATTTCGGCGACACGGGCCTTGATCTCGCTTTCAGCGTAGAGAATTTCCTTGATGTCCTTATGCACGATACACGCCTTTTCTCGTTTGAACATTAAAGAGAAAGTTTACCATGAGCGGCTAAAACGCAAACCACAATACGGTAACGGGCGCTGAACAGCCACGATATTTACACGCTGCTCAACAGCGGCAATCATTCGCAAACCGAAGAAGTGGCACATCGCTCCCTGGGAATGCTGTGTCATTCCGAAAGTGGCACAGCATTCCCAGGGAGCGGTGTGCCACTTTGCTGTTTATGAAGGGAATATATCAGGGAACTCTTCTCGAAGCCGCTCGACGGGAAACCCGATAACGGTATCGAGAGAACCCTCGATGTGGTCGACGAAAGCCCCGGCGCCCGATTGAATGCCATAGGATCCTGCCTTGTCGAATGGATCTCCACTCGCAATATAGTTTGCAATCTGCTCTTCGGTCAGATCCTTGAAGTACACGTACGTCGTATCGACGAACGTGCGGTAGAACAGACCGACATCCTGGCCTTTCGGGGCATGCACCACCCAAACCGACACTGCAGTGTTCACATCATGGCCGCATCCTGACAGAGCACGGAGCATGCGCTCCGCGTCTGCGGCGTCAACGGGCTTGCCGAAGATCTCTCCCCTCAACACGACCATGGTGTCCGAGCCGATGACGACCATCGTTCCATCGTACTCGTCGTCGACGAGCTCTTCGACAGCCGCCCTCGCCTTTCGCTCGGCAAGCTTCTTCACCGCTTCGAGCGGCTGCTCGACCAAGCTGTCGTCAAGCGTCTCGTCAGCGTCGACCGCATGAATACGAAACTTCAAACCCGCATCCTCGAGCAATTGCCTGCGCCGCGGCGATGCGCTTGCAAGAACTATATCGATTGCTTCATTCATCTTGCCATCTTCCCACTAACCAAAAAGGACGATTCTTCTTGGTTACTGTTTCTTTCTGCGCATGCGGAACGACGCCATCGGCTCGACGCGCACACCGTTACGATTGGCGCTGACTGCAAGATTGCCCTGAATATTGGCCACGTACCCGCTGATGGGCTTTCCCGATTCAAAGCCCGCAAGCACCGCGTCGACTGATGCGGTTTCGATACGCGCGTCCGGGCCGAGCAGGCGCTCGAGCACCTTGACGGCGATGCGGCGCTGCAATGGCATGCGCTCGGCGGCAAGCCAAGGCGAGAGCACACAGCCCTCCTCCGCCGGCTCGAGCCAGACAACATGCTGCTCCACGAGGTTCTCCGCCATTTCGTCGAGCATGTCGTCCTCGTCGGCAATCAGGTTCATCGTGCGCATGAGCGTCTCGTCGAGCCGAGGATTCCGCTCTTTCGCCAATGGCACGATTTCGTGGCGTACGAACGCGCGGAAGCGGTCCGTGTGCGCATTCGTGGCGTCTTCGCGCCACAGCTTTCCATCATCGTCGCGCGCAACATCGGCGCCGCTTTCGGCCAAATCGTTGATGCAATCGCGCAACTCCTGCCGCCCGCAGTCGAGCAGCGGGCGCGCGACTTGCCCATTCAGGTACAGCATCGACCTGAAGCCGCCGGGGCCTGTCCCCACGATCGAGCGCATATAGAAGTTCTCGATGCGGTCGTCCACCGTATGCGCGACGAATATACGCCCTTCAGACACAGGCGCCTGAGCGCTCAGACAAAGCTTCGACAATGCCTCCTGAGCTGCAGAATAGCGTTCCCGCCTTGCAACGGCCTCGACGTTTGCCCGCTCCGATTCCGCGATGCCTCCGACATCCACGACCGTGAGCGTGAGCGGTATGTCGAGCTTGCTTGCCAATTGCTCGACGAAACGGGCGTCGGTTTCCGCATCGGCGCCCCGCAGCGTGTGATTGACATGCAGCATCGCAAGAGGTCCGATTTCCTCTCGCTCATGCAAAGCGTGCACCAGGTATGCGAGCGCCGTCGAATCGGACCCGCCCGAAACCATGAGAAGCACGGGCTGCAGAGGATTAGCCATCCCCCGTGCCACGATGCACTCGAGTACCTTCTCCTCAAGCGCGTTCATTCTGTCTTCCAAATCTGCCACGCTACGTTTGCTCCTCGCCATTCGAAAAGCCTGCAACTCGTCTGTCTGCTATTGTAATCCTCGAAGCTTGAAGCGGCTACGCATCCAGTTCCTAGTTGACAGGCCGCATTGGAGGAGCTGACACTTTACCGCAGTCCAAACACAATGGAGCAAAACATGGTTTCAGAACATATCGTGCATTCCATTCCGCCAACGTTCGACGAGAACAGCCGCGTGCTCGTGCTCGGATCGATTCCCAGCCCGAAATCACGCGAAACGGCGTTCAACTACGGGCACCCTCAGAACAGGTTTTGGCGCGTCTTGGCAAGAATCGCCAACGAGCCCGTGCCTTCGACCAATGAGCGTAAACGCGACTTCTGCTTGCGCCATCACATTGCGCTTTGGGATGTGCTTGCCGAATGCGATATCGAGGGAGCCTCCGACGCGAGCATCAAGAACGCGAAGCCAAACAACCTGAAAATCATTACCGACGCTGCGAGAATCGAAGCAGTGTTCTGCACGGGCGCCAAAGCGCACGATCTGTATCGTCGGCTCGAATGCGAGCAGACGTGCGGCCTTCCTGCCACAAAGCTTCCTTCCACGAGCCCTGCGAATGCAGCATGCAGCTTGTGGAAGCTCGTGGAGGCGTATGGCGTCATCTTCGAGCACGAGCACGTATGGACACCCCCAACTCTCGACGTCCCACGCGTGGTGGAGCTCGAGCGGCAAATCGACGCCGATGGAACCTCGCTTGCAGAGCTGATGGACCGCGCGGGAACTGCGCTCGCCAAGCGTGTGTCTGACATCATCGATGACATTGTGGCTGGAACATATTCAAACAGCATGATGGCATTCCCGCGCCGTGATAACGAAGACTGGAAGCCGACGGTGACGCTCCTCTGCGGCAGCGGCAACAACGGTGGCGATGGCTGGGTGGCAGCCGAAAAGCTCATTGATAACGACGTCGAAGTCAACATCGTCACCTATCGCGCAGCCGATGAAATCCGTGCGCAACCCGCTCATGATGCTGCAGTGCGCGCGCTTGAAGCATTGGAGTCGGCAAAAGCATCCGTGCTCGTCAACCCCGACGAAGAGACCCTTGCGAGCGTCCTCGGCAAATCACACGTCATCGCCGACTGTATCTTGGGCACGGGTTTCGATGCACACGAGGTCAAGGAACCCTACCGAAGCTGGATCAGTCTCGCAAACGACACGAAATCGGCTGTAAAGCTCGCTTGCGACGTTCCAAGCGGCGTGAGCGCCCAGCACGGTTCCTCGGCACACGAGCGCTTCATTGCAGATGAGACCATAACCATGATCGCTCCCAAACCGGGGCTTTCCACCGAAGAATGCGGCACCGTACGCGTGGCACCCCTCGCTTATATCGAACCCTATTTCTCGTAAGCGAGCAGGGCCACAGTCTCAACATGGTCGGTGTGTGGAAACATGTCGACTGGCTGGATTGTCTTCAGCGCATAGCCCTTTGCGACGAGATGCTGTACGTCGCGCACTTGCGTTTCAGGGTTGCATGAGATGTAGACAACCCGGTCGGGCCCAAGCTTCACGAGGGCGTCGAGAAACACCTCAGTCGACCCCGCGCGAGGCGGGTCCATGAACACGACATCGACCTTGTCGCCCGCCTCCGCGCACTCGCACATGAAAGCACCCGCGTCTGCAGCAACGAACGTGGCATTGTCCACGCCGTTGTGGCGCGCGTTCTCGCGTGCGTCGCGGATGGCCGATTCGACCGAGTCAACCCCGATCATGCGCGCTGCTCCCCGTTTCGCAGCCACGAGCCCGATAGTGCCGGTTCCGCAATACGCATCGATGACCTTCTGCGTGCCATCGAGGTTCGCCAAGCGTATGGCCGTGTCGTACAGCACCGTGGTTTGCAAAGCGTTGACCTGGTAAAACGACTGAGATGAAATGCGAAAGCTCAAACCGCAGAGCGTATCGAGAATGAACCCTGGGCCGTAGAGTTTTTTCTCCTGCTGGCCAAGGATGACGTTCGTCTGACGCGTGTTCACGTTTTGCACGACGGTCGTGACGAACGGGCAACGCTTCACGAGCTCACGGCAAAAGGATTTCGAATTGGGAAACGCATCGTCGTTCGTGACAAGCGTGACGAGCACTTCCCCACTTTCGTGCCCGACGCGCACAACTGCGTGCCGCATGAACCCCGTCCCCTTGTCCTCGTCGTAAGGCTCGATGCGATGCTTCTTCATAATCTGCTTGACAGCGCGAACAACCTGTTGCGCTTGCTCGTTCTCGACGAAACATCCGTCGGTTTGGATTATGCGATGCGTGCCTGCGGCATACATGCCCGTGAGAATCTCACGCCCGCCGTTGGGGCCGCGCTTGCCAGGTGCAAACGGAGATGTAACCTTGTTGCGGTAGTGATTCGGGTCGTCCATGCCGAGAATCGATCGGATTTCGACATCGGCGAAACATCCGAACAGATTCCGAACGAACTCGTCTTTAGCTGCAAGCTGTTCGTTATAGGGCACGTCAATGCGGGAGCATCCACCACATTGCTTCGCTACTCGGCATGTTGGTTTTAACGTTTCCTCAACCATATCGTCCCTTTCTTTCAGAACATGATACCGTTTGAATCGAAAACCAACCAAATAGGAACGGTCCTTTTTGGTTACCGTTCGGTCTGGAGGGAACATGAACTTTTTGATTCGCTGGATTGCTACAGCCGTCGCCGTTGGTGTAGCCGTGTGGTTGCTGCCTGGAATCAGCACGGTCGGCCCGAACGGCACCATGGCCATCGTCTTCGGCGCGCTTGCACTTTCGCTCATCAATATCAGCATCAAGCCAATCGCGCAGGTGATCGGCGCACCTATTACCGTACTCACCCTGGGACTCTTCTACATAGTGGTGAACGCGTTGCTGCTCGAGCTGGCTGCATGGGCCTCAACCGCCATTTTCGGCAGCGGCATTTCCGTTGCGAGCTTCGGGTGGGCGTTCGTTGGCTCGATTATCATCAGCATCGTTTCGGCCATCATGAACGGCGTCCTTGGAGGAAACGAAGAGCGGCAGTATTCTTAATCAAACGACCGTACAAAACGGTTTGCGAAGGGGGGTCACTCCTGGCGCAGGCATGCGCCAGGAGAGAGCCCCCTTGTTATCCTCTGTGCCATGAGTCATTGGGACTGTCCCAATGACTCATTACCTGAGCAATGCCGCCAGAGCTGGGTCGGTGAAATCGTCGATGACGAACTCGCTGTAACGGCCGAGCTCTTCATGGGTTCCGCATTCATCGGTGCTGAACGAGCCGACGACGTGCATGCCCAGCTCTTGGGCTGTGCGGCACGCATACCAACTGTCGTCGAACAGCCACGTGTCTTCGAGCGCACTGTCGAGCTTTTCGCACACGAACTCGAACGTGCTGGGGTTGCGCTTCGTGAGACCCGTTCCATCGGCAGAGAAAATGAGCTCGTCGGGGAAGAACTGCTTGAGGTCCGTACGCGTGAGGCCCGCCTGCAGGAAAGACTGAGGGCTCGAAGAAAGCACGCACATCGGCGCGCCCTGCTCATGCAACGTGTTGATGAACTCGTACACGCCGGGATTTGCCTCGACGACCGTACGGTAGGACTCGAGCATGAACTCGATCACGGCCTTCGCAACCGATTCGGGATCGTCGAGAACGCCGAACTCCTCGTGGAACCAGACGCCAGCCTCCTCGAGCGTGAGCTCGTTCAAGTGGTCACGCTCTTCCTTGGTAAGCGTAATTCCCACCATGTCGAGAAGACGCTGCTCGGCATCGTGCCAAAAGCCAATCGAATCGAGCAAGCACCCATCCATGTCGAAGATGAAAGCACGCATGTTTCTCCTCATTAAAAAGCGGCAGGGAAGCAAGTTCCCTGCCGCCTTCTCTAATACCTAGCTAAACCTAACCTAATCTTCGACGCGAATGACCGTCGGCTCGCCGATGAGCATATCCTCGGTGGCTGCGAGGTCCTCAAGGGCTTTGCGAATGTTCTTCTCACGTGCTGCATGCGTGACGAAGATGAGGTTCACGGCATCGCGGGCACGCGTGCCTTCCTGGATGACGGAGCGCAGGGACACGTCGTTTTCCGAGAACACCTTCGCAGCAGCGGCGAGCACGCCAACGCGATCGGGTACGACGAGCCTGAGGTAGTAGCAGGTCTCGAGGTTGTCCATCGGCACGATCGGGAGCTTGTCGGTGCATGTGCAGCCAACCAGCGGAGGCACCCCTTGCATGATGCGACGCGAAACCTCGAGCACATCGCCCATGACGGCACTCGCAGCCGGGCCAGCGCCCGCGCCGGCGCCAAAGAACATCGTCTCGCCCACAGCGTCGCCAGTCACGTAAATTGCATTGTCCACGCCGTTCACATGAGCCAGCTGATGCGTATCCGGAATCATCGTGGGATGCACGCGCACATCGATGCCTTCGTCCGTGCGATGCGCGATGGCGAGCAGCTTGACAACATAGCCCATATCGTGAGCGGTCTTGAGATCGATGGGCTGCACGTTGCGGATGCCCTCGGTGCTGACATCGCTCAGCACAACGCGCGAGTTGAACGCAATGGAAGCGAGGATGGCGATCTTGGCGGCAGCATCGAAGCCATCGACGTCGGCCGTCGGATCGGCTTCGGCGAAGCCTTTCGCCTGGGCGTCAGCGAGCACCTCGTCGTACGGGATGCCTTCCTTGTCCATGCGCGTGAGCATGTAGTTCGTCGTACCGTTGACGATGCCGAGCACGGACGAGATCTCGTTCGAAATGAGCGAATGCTTCATCGGGTCGATGATGGGAATGCCACCGCCGACGCTCGCCTCGAAGGCAATCTCGACGCCGGCTTTGTCAGCCAGATCGAAGATTTCCTCACCAGCCGTGGCCATGAGCGCCTTGTTGGCGGTGACCACGTACTTGCCAGCCTTCAACGCGCCCGTGACAATCGCGTGCGCGACGCCCGTGCCGCCGATGAGCTCGATGACCAGATCGATGTCGGGATCATTGATGATCTCGTTGAAATCGTTCGTGAACAGATGCCCCACACCATGTGCCTCGGCCTCAGCCTTGTCGAGCGAGCAGACGCGAACGAGCTCGATGTCGACGCCGTAGTGGCGTTTGAAGTCATCCTTGTGCTTGTTGTAGATGTCGAGGCAACCGCCACCTACCGTGCCAGTGCCGACCAAGCCGATTTTCACAGTCATGATGTTCCTCCCTTGGAATTCGTGATGGATACACTTTAGCAGAATCGTCAGATATCCCTTGCCATGAGGTCTTCGTATGTTTCGCGTCGTGTGACCACGCGAGCGGCACCGTCACGAACGAACACGATGGCCGGACGGGGCTGGCCATTATACGAGCTGCTCATGGTGTAGCAGTACGCACCTGTGCCGAACACGCAGATGATATCGCCCAAATCAGGATGCTGCAGCGACCCGTCGAGCACGACCGCGTCGCCGCTTTCGCAATGCTTGCCACACAACGTGACGATCTCGACGCGTGGTTCATCGGCCTTGTTGGCGATAACGGCCTCGTAATCGGCATGGTAGAGCGCGGTGCGGATATTGTCCGACATGCCACCGTCGATGCCGACGTACTTGCGGATGTTCGGCAGCGTCTTCATGACGCCGACCGTGTAGAGCGTCACGCCCGCATTTGCCACGAGCGAACGGCCTGGTTCGACGAGCAAGCGCGGTTCGGGCACGCTGTACTGAGCGCAATACTTGCGCACAGCATTGGCCGTGCACTCGGCAAACTCGCGGATTGACGACGGATTCTCGTCAACGGTGTAGGCGATGCCAAGACCGCCGCCCATGTCGAGGTCTTCCACCTCGATGCCGTAACGCTCACGCACGCGTGCGACGAACTCGACCATGACCTGCACCGCTTCATCGAACGAGTGAAGCGCGAAGATTTGCGAGCCGATATGGCAGTGGAAACCGACCAACTCGACGTTGGGCGCATTCAGCACATCGCCCACGCAATTGAAGGCGAAATCCTCGAGCATGGTGAAGCCGAACTTGGAATCCTCGCATCCGGTCTTGATGTACTCATGCGTGTCGGCTTCGACGCCTGGCGTGATGCGCATGAGCACCTTCTGCGTCTTGCCCATCTCGCCTGCGATGCGGGAAACGCGACCCAGCTCGATGCGGGTGTCGAGCACGATGCGCCCCACCCCGGCTTCGATTGCCTCGCGCAACTCGCGCTCGGTCTTGTTGTTGCCATGAACGAACACGCGCTCCATCGGGAACCCCACTGCGCGGGCGCAGGCAAGTTCGCCACCGCCCGACACGTCGAGGAACATGCCCTCCTCGTTCGCAATGCGCAGAACTTCCTTGTTGAGAAACGCCTTAGAAGCGTACAACGCTTCGGAGTTCGGATAGCACTCGTGGAACGCCTCGCGGTACTGCTCCATACGGTCACGCAAATCGGCTTCGTCGAACACGTAGAGGGCCGTCCCCTGCTCGCGGGCAAGGTCGACCATGTCGACTCCGCCGATTAACAGATGACCATCACGCACCTCGGCCGTCTTGGGAAGCACTGCCCCAAGCTGCATGGTGACACGGCCATCCGCCTGCTTGGTCAAATCAGATTTTGGGAGCGACATACGTCTCCTTCCATGAGAACAATTCGCCCAATTTCTTGCTTGTTCGCATACAATAGCAGAGGTTATATGTCGAAAGGATTTCAAATGGGTAAACCAGAACCGTCTATGGACCAGTGGCTCGCCGAAGCCAAGGCGAGCGAAAACGCCGACAAGTGTGGCATGTTCCTCACGCACAACGGCATCGTCCGCTCGACCGCCAAGGCGCAGGTGCGCCAAGGCGAGGAGATGCCTGCCGTCGCACAGGTCGATTTCTCATATGATGCCGCCGGCGTCGAAGCTGCTGTTGCGGAAGCGCTGACTTGGGATGGCGTGTACTACGTGAAGGTCTGGCTCAACGAGGGCGCGCTCGAGGTGGGCGAATCGATCATGTACGTGCTCATCGGCGCCGACATCCGCCCGCGTTGCATTGACGCGCTGCAGAACCTCGTTGGCAAGATCAAGAACGAGCTTGTCGTCGAAAAGGAAATCTACGCCTAGCGCGACTGAGGTACTCGGAAAACAAAGCTGCCAGTTGAGCACATGCTGAACTGGTAGCTTCTTCTTTTCATGTGGCACAGTGCTCCCTGGGAAGGGTGTGCCATTTCAGGAGAATGGCACACCCTTCCCAGGGAGCACTGTGCCACTTTCTTACACCATTCCCTCAAGCGTGCGCCACGCAAGCTCGGCGCACTTCACGCGAGCTGGCATGCGGCTGATGCTTTGAAGCTCGTATGCCTCGTCAAGGTCGTCGCGCTCATCATCGGTGAGCTCCTCGCCCTGTATCATGCGAATGAACAACTCGCCCAGACGCTTGGCCTCTTCCACCGTCTCCCCGGTGATCAGCTCCGCCATGATGTCGGCGCTCGCTTGTGACACTGCGCAACCGCTTCCGGTGAACGCAGCTTCCTCAATTGTCTCCCCGTCTTCCGATAGGCGCAGCTTGAGCACCATCTCGTCGCCGCAGCTCGGGTTGATGCCCTCGTGCTCGAGCGTGAAATCCTCAAGATCGTATTTGTAATCCGGATGCGCGTTATGCTCCATGAGCGCCGCCGTGTAAACGTTTGCCTTCATCGTGTCCTGTTCTCCCTCTCAATACCGCACTCGATAAACCGCTTCCTCAGGCACGGATTTCCATTACCCATGGAACATGGTCCACACGTGATTGAGCCCATCCACCAATCGATCGATGTCGCGTGCATCGTTGTAGAAAGCGAATGACGCGCGGCAGCACGAATCGATGCCGAGGTGTGCCAGCAGCGGCTGAGCGCAATGATGCCCGGCGCGAATGGCCACCCCATCCATATCGAGAATGCTCGCGACGTCATGCGGATGGACAGTGCACACGTTGAAGCTGACAACGCCATGGTGCGCCGCAGGATCGGACGGACCGATGAGCCGCACGAACTCGAGCTGCGAAAGCCGACGCATGCATTGCGCCACGAGGGCGGCTTCGCGCGCCTGTATGGCATCGAAGCCAACTTCCTCCACGTACGTCAGCGCAGCGTCAAGCGCGTAAATGCCAGCAGCATCCTGAGTGCCCGCCTCAAATTTCTCGGGGACAGGCGCCCATGTGGCCGTCTGCTCGGTCACAGAGTCGATCATCTCACCACCCGTAAGAAATGGGGGCATTGCATCGAGCAGGTCATGCCGACCCCAAAGCACGCCGATTCCAAATGGCCCATAGACCTTATGCGCTGAGAATGCAAAGAAGTCGCAGCACAAATCGTTGAGGTCAACGGGAAAATGTGGAGCCGATTGCGCTCCGTCAACGACCATGACGGCATCGAACTCGTGCGCTATCTGCGCCATCAACTTCACGTCGTTTGCGACACCGAGCACGTTCGAAACGTGGACAGCCGACACGATTTTCGTGCGGGGGCCGATCTTTGCACGCATCTCCTCTTCGCTGATAACGCCCTCATCGTCGGGATACATGTAGACGAGCTTGGCGCCAGCCGCACGACAGGCTTGCTGCCATGGTATGAGGTTCGAATGGTGCTCCATCACGGTGATGCACACCTCGTCGCCTGGCTCCAGCACGGTGGGCGCGAACGATTGTGCCACCATGTTGAGCGCCTCGGATGTGTTGCGGCAAAACACGATGTCGCGCGCATCGTTACGATCGTCAAGCCCGAGGAAACGCGCCACGTGAGCGCGTGAAGCGTTGATGGCCTCGGTGGCCTCGACAGACAGCTCGTAGAGCCCGCGCAGTGCGTTGGCGTTCATGGTCTCGTAGAAGCGCTTCTGCGCCTCTAGCACGGAGCTTGGGCGCTGCGCCGTTGCGGCGCTATCGAGAAATGCAAGGTCAGGTTTGCGGGCGAGTAACGGAAAGTCCCATTTGTACGGCGAGGCCGCTAGCGCGGACGCTTGCGCGTTGCGGCTAACCCATTCGACGCGGCCAGCGTCGGTCAACATGTGCTCGCCATGCAGTTTCCTCGTCGACATGGTTTACGCCCCCTCGTCGAACAAAGCCGCGAAACCCGGCTCGACTCGCTCGCCGAAACGAATGACGCTTGCGCGTGCATCGTCGTCCACGGCGTCAATTGCCGCCTGCTCGATGATGGCCATCGAGAACATGCGCTCAGCGACCTGTTGGGAAAGACCACGGCTCGCCAGATAGAAGAGCTGCTCGGAACGGATGTGGCCTATTGTCGCGCCGTGGTTGCCAGCAACGTCGTCCTCGTTGCAGAGGATGACGGGAACGGTTTTGTTGCGAACCCCTTCGTCGACCAGCAGAACCGTCTCGTTCTCGGACCCTTGCGCACCCTTCGCGCCCCTGATGAGGTCAATCGTGCCGCGAAGTGTCTTTTCACAAGAATCGGCGAGCACGCCGTTAGCCTTGAGGTCCGACTCGGTCTTTTGGCCATGATGGCGAACCGAATAGTTGAAGTCGCGTTTCTGAGTGTTCCTCCCCAGGTAGCGCGTGCCAATTTCAAGACGCGCACCCGCGCCTCTCAAGTCAGTTGCAAGGCCTGTGTTGGCAGATTGCGCACCGAGGATAGTCTGCGAGACCTCGATTCGTGCGTCGTCGCTGGCGAACAGACCCATATCGTCGATATCCGCGAAGTTCTCGTCGAGCGTCTGCACGCGCGCGATTTTCACGGTCGAGCGATCATCGGCGAACACGCGCACGGTCGAACCCGCCATACCCGAAATTGCGCCCTTGTCGGATGGCGCGGCGCCTTTAGGCGAGTCAACCACAATCGAAAGATTCACCGTGGAGTCCGCATCTGCAACGACATCAATTGCTGCGACACTCAGCGTCTCGGCAGCAGCCTCGACGACCACCTGCGCATCAACCATCTTGCCTGCACCCGCCTTGATGACGATGCGTTTCCCCGCCGCGTATCGCAGATAGGCGGCGACTTCCTCGCCGACGCCGTGCTCGAATGCGACTGAAAGAGAGCGCGATTCCTCGATTGCGTCAGCTCCCATCTGGTAGGCAGATTGCGCCGTCCCGCCATAGGTTGCATCGGCCTCAGCTGCCCGGTACGCCTCCAATTCCGCCCGTTCCTCATCGGTGAGCTCCGGATGATCGTCTTCCCATGCTTCTTGGGCGTCTGCGAGCGCATTCTCGAATTCGTCTTCGGCACCCCTTGCACTGTATGGTGCCGAGACGCTGACGTGCGGATCGATCGCAAGGTTTTCCGGAACCTCAATCGACGTATCGTTCATCTTGAGGAAATGCCAGGTAGGAGCGGGCATGGCGCTCGCACGCTCGAAAACAATAGCTTGCGTATCCATTATCCAATCGCTCCTTCCATCTCGAGTTTGATCAAGTTGTTCATCTCAACGGCATACTCAAGCGGCAGCTCTTTCGAAATCGGCTCGGCAAAACCGTTCACGATCATCGTGCGGGCTTCCTCTTCGGACACACCACGGCTCATGAGGTAGAAGATCTTGTCATCGCCGATCCTGCCGATCGTGGCCTCATGGCCGATGTCGACGTTCTTGCAGCGGATGTCCATCGCGGGGATGGTATCGGAGCGGCTCTTGTCGTCGAGCATGAGCGACTGGCACGACACCGTGCAACGCGAGCCTTCAGCGGCAGGCGTCGCAACGACGGAGCTGCGGAACGTCTGGATGCCACCGTCTTTGGATATTCCCTTGGTCTCGACGCTTGCCGATGTGTCAGGTGCGCCAAGCACGATCTTGCAACCCGTGTCGAGGTTCTGGCCGCGCCCCGCGAACGTGATGCCCGTGAAGCTCGCCTGAGCCTTGCGACCTGCAAGGATCGACATCGGGTAGAGATAGCCGACGTGACTGCCGAACGAACCGGAAATCCACTCGATTTGGCCTTCCTCATCGCAGCGGCACCGTTTCGTGTTGAGGTTGTACATGTTCTTCGACCAGTTCTCGATCGTCGAATAGCGCAGGTGCGCCCGCTTGCCCACGAAGAGCTCGACCGCGCCTGCGTGAAGGTTCGCGACGTTGTACTTCGGCGCCGAGCAACCTTCGATGAAGTGCAAATCGGCGTCGTCTTCCACGATGATGAGCGTGTGCTCGAACTGACCTGCGCCTTTGGCATTCAGGCGGAAGTAGCTCTGCAGCGGGTAGTCGAGCTTGACGCCTTTCGGAACGTAAACGAACGAGCCGCCCGACCAAACCGCTCCGTGAAGCGCGGCGAACTTGTGGTCAGTCGGCGGGATGAGCGTCATGAATTTCTCGCGGATGAGGTCGGCGTATTCGCCATGAAGGGCTTCTTCGATGCCCGAATAGACGATGCCCATCTTCGCGGCAGTCTCCTGCATCGAGTGGTACACGAGCTCGGAATCGTACTGCGCACCGACGCCGGCGAGATAGCTGCGCTCGGCCTGCGGGATGCCCAACCGATCGAAGGTGTCCTTGATGTTGTCAGGCACGCTTTCCCAGTCGGATTTCTGCTCGGTCGGCGGCTTAACGTACGTGACGATGTTGTCCATGTCGAGGCCGTCAATCGACGGACCCCAGTCGGACATTTCGATGCTGTTGTAAACCTCGAGGGAATGCAGCCTGTGTTCGAGCATCCACTCAGGCTCGTCTTTTCGCTCGGAAATCTCGCGCACGATGTCGGGCGTCAGACCGGCATCGAGCTTTTCAGAGTCTTTGTCGTCGTAACGGAAATCGTACATGCTACGGTCGATGTCATCGACCTGGGTTCTCGTTTTCTCTGCCATGGCCGCACCCTATTCCGCTGCGGCAATGTCGGCCTCGAAACGCTCGAACCCGTTCGCGTCGATGTCTGCAATGAGATCGGCAGGGCCTTCTGCGACCAAGCGCCCTTGAACCATGACATGCACGCGGTCGACATCGAGCCGCTCGAGGATGCGCGTGTTGTGCGTGATGACGAGCAACGTGCCGTCGCAGGTTTTCTGGTAAAGCTCCATGCCGCGCGACACAACCGAAAGCGCGTCGACGTCGAGACCCGAGTCGGTCTCGTCGAGGATGGCAAGCTTGGGCTCGAGCAGCAACAGCTGCAGCATTTCGACCTTCTTCTTCTCGCCACCCGAGAAGCCCACGCCGAGCTCGCGGTCGAGATAAGCGCGGTCCATGTCGAGCGTATCGGCGAGTTCTTCGATCTTCTTGCGGAACTGCTTGTTCTTGAGCTTCTGGCCTTTTGCCTCGACGATTGCGCGCAGGAAGCTGCGCAATGGCACTCCGGGAATCTCGACAGGAGCCTGGAAGCTCAGGAACAGCCCGGCCTTGCTGCGTTTTTCAGGCGAAAGTTCGGTGATGTCTTCGCCATCGAAAACGATTTCTCCAGCCGTGATATCGTAGACGGGATCGCCCATCAACACATGGCCGAGCGTCGACTTTCCCGCACCGTTCGGCCCCATGAGCACATGGACCTCCCCACGCGGGACATCCAGATTGATTTCACTGAGAATAGACTTCTCCTCGACCGCCGCAGACAAGCTGCGACAGCGCAACAACGCATCGCTCATAGATTTCGTCCTATTCTATTAATTCACGGCATCCCGCGACGTCGGCATGCCGTCGCCCGCATCAATGCGAGCCCCAATGTTTCACCAACCAGTAAAGACCAAAACTTATTCCCAGTCAATAACTAGGTTTTATATATTCTGAATGAAAGATTGAATTTGAATGAAAATAATTCTCATTCATTGCTATAGTTGCATCAGCCAAGTACTTCTCGCGTGTCTTCTAGGCTTATCCGTCGTGCAGCGGAGCGCGAGCGTTATATGCCCTTGCACCGGGCGCTACGGGGTGGCAGCCGTTGCGTCGACTATGAGAAAGGTGCAAACGGCATGGCTGACAGCACAACGAATTGCACGAAAATCCCCAACGAAATCAAGGAAAACGAAACTGCGAAGAAACTCGCGGAAGATTTGGGCCTCGACAACCCGCTCATGGTTTCTGACCAAGGACCTGCACCGCAAGTTGGCGATGTCGGCACCGTACTTTCAGTGAACATCGCACCCAAGAAGGGCATGCGCAAAGCACCTGTGGAGTCGGGAGCCATCGAACTCGTAGCCGATTTCGGAGTCGCTGACGATGCACATGCCGGCGACTGGCATCGCCAGGTGTCGTTCTTGGCAGAGGAGTCGATTCAGGTCGCACGCGACCATGGGCTCGATGTGGGTTACGGCGATTTCGCCGAGAACATCACCACAAGCGGCATCAACATCAAGGGCATGCCTTTGGGCACGCGGCTGCAGGTCGGTACCGCTATCGTAGAGGTCTCCCAAATCGGAAAGATCTGCCACACGCGTTGCGCGATCTACTACTTGGCAGGCGACTGCATCTTCCCCCGCGAGGGCATCTTCGGATGGGTTGTCGAACCCGGTGTCGTGCGCGTCGGAGACGAAGTGCGCATCTTGGAGCTCGGTGAAGGCGAAGTACATCGTGCGCTTTCCGACAAGCCGTTGAAGCATTAAAAGGGTGGCAGCAGAAAGCTGACTGCGAAAACCTTCCCTCAAAAACAACCGATGCATAAAGGTACCTGGTACCTTTATGCAGACCTCAAAACCTGAAACACGCAAAAAGAGCCTGGAGGATAACCCTCCAGGCTCTTTTAATCTTGCTGCTTTTTTACTATTACTCGTCGACCTTTGGGAACAGTGCAGTTGAGAGGTAACGCTCGCCCGTGTCGGGAAGGATGACGACGATGTTCTTGCCAGCGTTCTCGGGACGCGCGGCCAGAACAGCAGCAGCCTTCAGGGCAGCACCCGACGAAATGCCCGTGTTCACACCTTCGGTGCGCGCAAGCTCCTGAGAGGTCGCGATGGCATCCGCTGTTGCAACGGAAATCACTTCATCAACAACATCAGAGTCGTAGTTCTTGGCTACAAAGCCGGGAATGATGCCCTGGATGCCATGCGGACCGGGCTTGCCGCCATCGAGGATGGGCGACTCTTCGGGCTGCACGGCAACAATCTTAAGATCGGCCTTGCGAGGCTTCAACGCGCGTGCAATGCCCGAGATCGTGCCACCCGTGCCGACGCCGCCGACTACGATATCCACCTGTCCAGCCGTGTCGCGCCAAATCTCCTCGGCGGTTGTCGTCGCGTGGATAGCCGGGTTCGCAGGATTCTCGAATTGCTGCGGAATGAACGAATTCGGCGTGGCGTCACGGATTTCCTCGGCCTTCGCAATAGAGCCCTTGATGCCCTCTGCAGCGGGCGTAAGCACGAGCTCGGCACCGAACTGCCTGATGAGCGCACGGCGTTCGACCGACATGGTTTCGGGAAGAACGATGATCACCTTGTAGCCGAGGGCAGCGCCATAAGCCGCAAGTGCAATGCCAGTGTTGCCGGACGTAGGCTCGATGATCGTGCCACCAGGCTTGAGGATGCCGTCAGCCTCGGCCTGTGCGATGAGCGAGTAGCCGATGCGGTCCTTCACCGACCCTGCCGGGTTACGGTACTCGAGCTTTGCAAGAATCGTTCCTCCGAGCTCATGTGCTGCTCCATAGCGGTTGAGCTGCAGCAACGGCGTGTTGCCGATCAGCTCTACTACAGACTGAGCAATGTTGGTGTCGAGAATCTTCGGTTGCGTCATGATGTTCCTTCTTTCCACTCTTGGACCGCTTTTCCCCAGCGGCCAGATTTGCATTGCTCTAATCCTAGTTTCCTTCTAGGTTTTGTCAATTTCGGAATCGCGATAATCAGCCATCGAAAACCAAGATGACCGATTTTCCCTTTGTGAACGTATCATCTGGCTAATAGAAGCTACGAGTCTTGTGTCGGGGGGACGGTTCTCTTGACGCAAGTATGAGTCGGCCTGCTGGCCCCTGACTCATCAAGCTCGGACTTGCGTCAAGAGAACCGTCCCCCCGACACAAAACACACGCGAATCAACCGGACAGGAGGAGGCTATGGACGATTCGAGCTTCAAGGCAATGGCTGAAGAAATCGAAGGCCTCCTGGGCATCGATAAAAAGCGCAATAACAGCTTGAGTTTCTCAACGAAAGCCGTGCATGGATACCGCTCGATCGAGGATGGGGCGGGTGCCATTAGCCAACCTATCTACCAGTCAGCAACGTTCGGCCATCCAGCACTCCACCAATCAACCGGATTCGCCTACAGCCGTTGCGGCAACCCGACCGTTCTCGAGCTTGAGAACACGATTGCCATGCTTGAAGGCGGGTTAAAAGCTCTCGCCTTCTGCAGCGGCATGGCCGCCATTTCGTGCATCATCAAACTATTCGAAAAGGGCGATGTCGTCCTCGTCGGCGACGACCTCTACGGCGGAACGCATCGATTGTTCCAGGATGTCTACGCCGCTCGATATGGTGTTGATTTCCGGCCCATCGATTTCTGCGACCTATTCGCTGTCGCTGCGGCATGCGAAGGCGGGGTCTCCGCGTTCTTCGTCGAAACACCGACAAACCCCATGATGAAAGTCTCTGACATCCAAGCGCTTGCCGATATCGCTCACGAACATGGCGCGCTGCTCATCGTCGACAACACGTTTTTGACCTGTTATTACCAGCGTCCACTCGAACTCGGCGCCGACTTGGTGGTCTACAGCGGTACGAAGTACCTCTGCGGCCACAACGACGTCGTATGCGGATTCGTCGTCATCCGCGATGAAACTCTGCTCGAACGCGTCTTCATGGACTACCTGAGCGAAGGCGATGCGCTCGGGCCGTTCGAGGCCTGGCTGATGCTGCGTTCGCTCAAGACGATGCCGTTGCGCCTCGATGCGCAGCAAGAACGCGCGCAGTCGATTACCTCGTACCTCAAAAGCCACCCGCACGTATGCCAGGTGTACTATGTCGGCGACCCTGACCATCCGCACTACGACCTCAGCTGCAGGCAATCGTCGGGCTTCGGAGCGATGATCAGCTTCACCACGGACACGCGAGAACGCGCTGAGCAGGTGCTCGAACGCGTGCGTATCATCACGTTCGCAGAAAGCCTGGGCGGCGTCGAAAGCCTCATCACCTACCCCACGGTGCAAACACATGGTTCAGTGCCACTTGAGATACGCGAGAAACTCGGAATCACCGAAACGCTGTTGAGGTTGTCGGTGGGTGTCGAGGATGTCGACGATCTGATCGCCGACCTCGAGCAAGCATTGGCGTAACGCATAGTAAATCACCAACCGTTTGTCTTTCAGAGGCAGAGTATGTTTCAATGCTGGATGGAACAATCTGCCCCTGTTTTCATGAGGAGCAAACATGACGTATGACTTCGACATACCTACCGAACGACATGGAACCGATTGCC
>JAZLCO010000120.1:0-1977 GCA_045614225.1 Eggerthellaceae bacterium
CAACTACTTCGAGAACGACTACGTGAAGGCCGGCTTCCTCACTCTCATGGAGGGTTCGACCGCCGGCCCCTCCGACGCGCCGTTCTTCTTCTGCCTGGGCCGCATGCTGCACCCGTGGGGCTTCATCAAGGGCGGCCTGAAGGAGGTCTCCCGCTCGCTGGAGGAGTGCGCGAAGAGCTACGGAGTCGAGGTCATCCGCGAGGCCGAGGTGAAGAAGATCCTCGTCAAGGACGGCGAGGCGTATGGCGTGCAGACCGCAGACGGGCAGAGCTACACAGCGGCCGTCGCCGTCGTCAGCGAGATTGAGTGGCCGCACACGTTCTACAACTTCCTCGAGCCCGACGAATTCGAGACGCTGCCGGCGAGCCTCAAGCGGGGCCTCAAGGAGATCAAGTACGAGTGCGGCGGCGTGACGCTCAACGTGGCGCTCGACGCGCTGCCCGACTTCGGGTTCCCCGAGGAGTGCTACGGCGGCTTCTTCGGCATGACGGAGCCGGGATTCCAGTACGCCGAGGAGGCGTTCGCGCAGTACAAGTGTGGCCGCCTGCCCAAGAACATGCTCTCGATGAGCTACATCCCCACGTACTACGAGGAGCCAGGGACGTTCGCCCCGGAGGGGCATCACGTCCTGACCGGCTACGCGTTCCCCGTGACCGGCAAGCTGTACGGCCGCGAGTGGGACGACGAGGCGAAAGCCGAGCTAATCGAGAACTGGATCGACACGCTCGACCGATTCGCGCCCGGGCTGAAGGGCCACGTCCTCTACGCGGACGGCTACACGCCCAAGGAGCTCGACGAGCATTTCGTTATGACGAACGGCGACCTGGGCCACGGCACGCTGCGCTGGTACAGCGAGTTCAACTGGCGCCCCATCCCTGGATACGCTCATTATCGCACGCCCATTAAGAGCCTCTACATGGGCGGCCAGAGCGTCCACCCGCTCTCGGGTGTGGGCGGCGTGGCCGGCTTCAACGTGGCGCGCGCCATCATCAACGACAAGGGCGTCAAGGCCGCCGAGACCTCCGATGCCGATCAGTTCAAGGACCGCTGGTAAACGGTCGGCGCATGCGCGCCAACGTCGGAAGCGCGGTTGAGATTGCAAGCTGAGAACGCGGGCCGGCACTGGGCTTTGAAGCCGGTGTCGGCCCGTTCGTGTGATGAGCTTGCGGATTCTGCTATGACAAGGGTGAAAAGACTAAGCGCAGAAGGTGCCGCGGACGTTCTTTCCGGGGCTTCCTGCGCGTTTGGCGTGTTCGACGGGGTGCACAGGGGGCACCAGTTCCTCATAGAATGCGCGCGCCTGGATGCCATGGCGAGGAACGCCCCGAGCGCCGTCCTCACGTTCTCGGTCGACCCGGACGAGCTGTTCGCTCCCGACCGGCTCATGAAGCTCATGTCGAACGAGGAGCGCATAGCCGCCCTTATGGCAACGGGCGTCGACATCGTGGCGGTGCTGCCGTTCGACAGAGCATTCGCCGCCCTCTCCCCGATAGGCTTCCTCGAGTCGGCTTTCGGAGGGAGCCCTCCCGCGTCCTTGCACGTGGGGAAAGGCTTCCGGTTCGGCTCGAGGGGGTCAGGGGACGCCCGCCTGCTCGCAGAATGGGGCGCACCTCGTGGCATGGAGGTTATCGCCCACGAGCTGTTGGACATGGACGGGATTGCCGTCTCGTCGACCAGGATAAGGAGCCTCCTCATGAACGGGCGCATATCTGAAGCTGAGAGGCTTTTGGGCCATGCGCTCGACGGGGCCGCCTGCATGAAGAATCAGGAACAGAGCGCCTCTGGTGCCGCGAATCAAGTTCCAAGGGCAAAATCATGGATTTTGCCCATTCTCGCTCAAAACGCGCCACAGGCACGTTTTGCCGGCTAAGCCGTCGCTCGAATCCCCTTGACCAAAACAAGTCCCTGACCTGCGAATACGGTCAAGGATTTTTCATTGCGGGGGGAATTCGGGGGGAATCTTCTCGAGATGTTGCG
>JAZLCO010000121.1:0-11643 GCA_045614225.1 Eggerthellaceae bacterium
GCCGAAGGTCAACATTCTCGTCGAGATTGCGAAGATGGCGGCAATCGTGCTCGTCGTCGTCGCGGCGTTGTGCTTTGCACGCATCGCGTTGACCAACGCTACCGTCTCCACGATGATCGAGAGCGATGCGCTCTCGGCGCAAATCTCAGAAGCTCGTTCGACGGGCACGTCGCTCGAGATGGAGCAGAGCACCCTTTCGAACACTGCGGCGATCAACAGCGCCGCGAAGCGCCTTGGCATGACCGCACCGTACGAGGTGGGCACGATCGCGCTGTCGCCTGATGTGGTGGCAACCGACGCCAACGGCTCGCTGTCGCTTTCCGGCACCGTCAAGAACGTCGTCGGAACTCAGGAGTAGCCCATGGCCGGCCGAAGTCCGCGCCATAGCCAGCGCGGCCAGTCGGTTCGCGAGTCGGCCGCCGATATCGAACGTTACTTTGCGCGCGGTACGAACCGCGCGTTCGTTATCGTGGTCTTTTTTGCGATACTGGCGCTGATCTTCTTCGTGCGGCTCGTGTTCTTGCAGGTCATCCTGGCTCCCGAGTATTCAGCACAAGCACAGGACTCGCGCACGGTCGGTTTCTACGTCGAGCCGCGGCGTGGCACCATCTACGACCGCAACGGTCATATCCTGGCCATCAGCGTCGATGCGACGACTGTTTACGCCAACCCCTCCGAGATTGAGGAGCCTGGTGCCACATCGCGCGCCATCGCCGAAGCGCTCGGCGGCAAACCGTCCGATTATGTCGACAAGATCTCTAACAGCGCATCGCCCACGTTCTCGTTCGTTGCGCGCAAGGTCGATGTGGCAAAAGCCGACAAGCTGCGCGAAGCGGAGCTGCCAGGCATCTACTTCCTCGATGATACGCGACGCGAGTATCCGTATGGGGCTGTGGGTGGCAACGTCATCGGCGCATGCAGCGTCGCCGTTGACGAGGAAAACAATCGCGAGTTCTACGAGGGCATCTGCGGCCTCGAGTTGTACTACAACACGATTCTGGCCGGCACCGAAGGTTATTACGAAGCCGAAATCGGGGCCGATGGCACGCCCATTCCCGGCGGTGTGCATGTCTCGAAGCAAGAGGTCGAAGGGCAGGATATCGTCATTTCGCTCGACATCGAATTCCAAGAACAACTCCAGAAACGCCTGGAAGACGGCTTGAAGCGCGTGGGCGTCGAAGATGGCAGTGCGGTCGTCATGGATGCCAAGACTGGCGAAATCTACGCTGCCGCATCGTATCCGTATTTCAACCCGGCCGATCGTTCCGAGGTGAAGGAAGGGTCAATGCAGCTGAAAGCTGCGTCGAATTTGTTCGAGCCCGGTTCGATTTTCAAGACCGTTTCAGCCACGGCGATTCTCGAGGATGAAGCCATGACGGTTGACGACGAAGTCGACTGCCCGTCCTACATCGAGGCTGACGGCTACATCGTCACTGACGCGCATGAGCGCGAGGATGTGGTCTACTCGTTCCGCGATATCATCAAGTACTCGTCGAACGTGGGCATTTCGTTGTCGGTCGAGAACGCGATCGGCTTCCAGAAGTTCTACGATGACATCCTGAAATATCGTTTGAACACGCTCACCGGCATCGACTACCCAGGTGAGCAGTTGGGCTACCTGCTCGATTTCGATCAATGGTCGAAGGTCCAAGCCTACAACGTGACGTTCGGCCAGGGTATCTCGATCAACGCCATGCAGATCATCGCGTTCTACGGTGCGCTCATCAACGATGGCGTGTCGCAGACGCCGCACTTCCTGGTGCGCAAACCGCAAACCAATGAGGTGCCCGAATACCCGACGTACGAGATCATCGACAACAAGAAGGCAATCGAGCCAATGGTCAGCATGCTGACTTCGGTCGTTACCGATGGTACGGGTATCGATGCCGCTATTGATGGTTACACGGTGGCGGGCAAGACGTCGACCGCCGAGATCTACGACGAGAAGAACGGCGGCTACCTCGAGAGTACGTACAACCTGGGCTTCATCGGTTTCCTGCCCAACTCGACAAGCAATTTAGTGTGCTTTGTGAATGCCAACATGGTGCCTGCCGAGCGTCCTGTCACGTTTGTCTTTCACGATATAATGGAGGATGCCGTAAACCGTTACAACATCACTGAGCGAGGCGACGACTCATGACGACATGCGCGCAATTGTTCGAGGGACTTGAGTGCACAATCATCGGAAATGGTTCCGAAGAGGTGTCCGGCCTAGCCTACCGCAGTGATGCGGTCAAGCCAGGTGACATGTTCTTCTGCATCGTCGGTTTGAAGGTCGACGGGCATTCGTTCGCGCAAGACGCGATCGACCGAGGTGCAAAGTTCATTGTGGCTGAACGCAAGCTCTACCTTGCTGATGCGACCGATGTCACGGTCGTTATCGTGGACGACTCGCGCAAGGCCATGGCGCATGTCGCCGCCAATTTCTACGGAAACCCGTCGCGCGCGTTCAAGCTCGTCGGCGTCACGGGCACCAATGGCAAAACCACGACGACCTACCTCGTCGAGCACATTGCGCATGTTGCGATGAAGCGCACAGGCGTCATCGGCACGGTTGGCATCGTGATTGCAGGCGAACACGAGAAGGCTACGCATACCACGCCTGAGTCGCCCGACCTGCAGGAGACGTTCGCGCGTATGCGCGACGCGCATTGCGACATCGTGGCCATGGAGGTTTCGTCTCATGCGCTCGATTTGCTGCGCACGTGGAATACCGATTTCGCCGTGACGGCGTTCACGAACCTCACGCAAGACCATCTCGACTACCATCACACGTTCGAAGCCTATTTCGAGGCGAAGGCGCTGTTGTTCTCGAAGGATTATCCTGCCAAGCGCGTCATTTGCATCGATGACAAATGGGGCAAGAAGTTGCTGCGCCGTTGCTCTGCAGCAGACGATCAGATCATCACGACTGGTTTCGACGAGTCGGCACAGATTCATCCCGTATCGGTCGAGCTGGCGGCGACGCACACGAGCATCGAGCTCGAGGTGCGTGGTCGTCGCGTCGCGTTCGACTACCCACTCGTCGGGCGTTTCAACGTGTCCAACATCATGTGCGCCTACGCCATCGCCATGCAACTCGGTATCTCGCAGGACGTCATCGTCGAAGCGCTCTCCGAAGCCCCGCAGGTTCCTGGGCGCCTCGAGCGCGTGGCGGCCAAAGCCGATGGCGGCATTTCGGTATTTGTCGATTACTCCCACACGCCTGACGCTCTGCGCAAGGCGGTGTCGTCGATCAAGGTGCTCACTCCGGCGCGTACCATTGTCGTGTTCGGGTGCGGTGGCGACCGCGATGCATCCAAGCGTTCGATCATGGGTGGCGTGGCTCTCGAAGCCGACTACGCCATCGTGACGTCCGATAATCCGCGCACTGAGAACCCCGATGACATCATTGCCGACATCGTGTCGGGCATGGGGGCAGGCGAGGGCCGCTATGAAGTCGTGCCTGATCGTCGCGAAGCCATCGCCCGTGCGATTGCGTACGCCAACGAGGGCGATTCGGTGCTCATCGCGGGCAAGGGCCACGAAAACTATCAGATCATTGGTTCGGAAGTGCGCCATTTCGACGACCGCGAAGTTGCGGCAGAGGAGTTGGAGAAGGCGTTCGCGTAAGGTTGTTTCATGCGTTTGAGTGTTGCGGAAATAGCGGGAGCCGTCGGCGGAACATACGCGGGCGCAGATGCGACGGTCGAAGGTGTCAATTGGGACTCGCGGCTCGTCCAGGCTGGTGACATGTATGCCGCATTGCCGGGCGAACGTGTTGACGGACACGATTTCGTTGGAGCCGCTGCCGCAAACGGTGCGGCATGCGCGCTCGTGACGCATGAGGTCAAAGCTGATATTCCGCTGATTGTCGTGGACGATACCGCTGCAGCGCTCACGAGGCTGTCTGCGTATTGGCGCAGCAAGCTCGAAGGCGTGGTCATCGGCCTCACGGGTTCGGTGGGAAAGACTTCCACGAAGAACCTCGTGCGCGATGTGCTATCGCATGCGCACTCTGTTGTTGCGACTCTCGCCAACCAGAACAACGAACTTGGTGTGCCCAACACGCTGCTCGCTGCCGATGTCGATACCGATGCTGTCGTCGTCGAAATGGGTATGCGCGGACGCGGGCAAATCACCGAGTTGTGCGAAATCGCACGTCCCGACTGGGGCATCATCACCAACGTGGGTGAAAGCCACATCGAGCTTCTGGGCAGTCGCGACAACATCGCTCGTGCCAAAGCCGAGCTGTTCGAATGCTTGCCCGATGATCGCGGCATCGCGTTCGTGAACGCGTCCGACGACTATGCGAGCCAGGTATGCGAATTCGCAAAGCTCGACGAGCGCAACATCACCACCGTTTTCTACGGCGGCATCTCCGCGTCAGGCAACGCCCCTTCCGTCTGGGCCTCCGAAGTGGAGTTCGATGACGAGAGCAGGCCGTCGTTCGTTTTGAATGCGCAAAACATGCCGATTGCTTTTGGTAATGTAGTCGATTCTAACTCGGCATTATGCGTGAGCGATTCCGCAGCCACTGTTCCTGTATCTACAAATAGGTTAGGCGAGCACAAGCGAACGCGTAATACCGAGCTAGAATCGACAAACAGCTTGACCGATAGAATCGCCTGCAAGCTTGAGTTACGCGGGGCGCACAGCGTCACGAACGCCTGCGCTGCTGCAGCTGTCGGCCTGGTGAGCGGCATGACGCTCGAGCAGGTGCGCGATGCGCTTGCTGCCGCGCAGCCCGAGAAAGGCCGCCAGCAGATCACGCACACGCAGGCAGGCATCACCGTGTTCGACGACTCGTACAATGCGAGCCCCGACTCCATGCAAGCGTCGCTGAACACATTCACGTCGATGGCCGTTGAGGGCAAGCGCATTGCCGTGTTGGGCGATATGCTCGAACTGGGCGATTTCTCCAAAGAATGCCACGAGCGTGTTGGCATCATGGCGGCAAACGCGCATGTCGATTGCCTTGTGTGTGTCGGCGAGCTGTCGCGCCACATGGCGCGGGCTGCCGAAGAAGCCGGCATCGATCCGCAGGCTATTCAAACGTGCGACAACGCCGAAGAGGCGCTCGCGCTTATACTTCCAATTCTCGAACCGGGCGATGCGGTGCTGGCCAAGGCATCGCACTCCATCGGGCTCGATCGCATTGTCAAAGGGTTGGTGAGCTAAATGCTTTCCCTTGTCTTCTCGGAATATCCGACATTCTTGGTGTTCCTCTCGGTGTTCGTTGCCATCGTTATTACGATGATTCTCATGCCGCCATGGATCAAGTTCCTGAAGTCGAGCCACATTGGCCAGCAGGTGCGTGACGATGGACCTGAGACGCATCTCGTGAAACAAGGCACGCCCACGATGGGCGGCCTCATGATGCTCATCGCAGTTGTCGCCACGCTGCTCATCGTGGGCTACCTGACGACCGAGACCTTTGCGCTCATCGCAGCTGTGCTGCTCACCGGTGCGCTCGGTCTTTTCGACGACGCTTCCAAAGTAGTGCACGAGCGCTCGCTAGGCCTCACGCCAAAGGGTAAGCTCATCGGTCAGTTCGCAATTGCGACAGTCTTCTGCCTCGTGGCGGTGAACCTGCTCGGCATCGAACCGACCGTGTCCATCCCGTTCCTCTACACATTCGACCTGGGCATTCTAACTACCGTCGTGCCAATCGGCGATGGGATTGCCATTCCGTGGCTCTATCTCATCTTCGTAAACATCCTGCTTGTCGGCTTGTGCAATGCCGTTAACCTGACCGATGGCCTCGATGGGCTGGCAGCGGGTACGGTCATGATTTCGATGGTCGTCATGGCTGCCATCGCATTCCGCACCGACTTGCTCGAGCCGGCCATCCTGTCGGCTGCTCTTGCAGGCACATGCATCGGGTTTTTGTGGTTCAACGCGTATCCCGCCGACATCTTCATGGGCGATACAGGTTCGCTAGCGTTGGGGATGGGGCTCGGCTGCCTCGCCGTCGTCACGAAAAGCGAGTTCATCGTCATCATCGTCGGTGGCCTTTTCGTAGCAGAGGCTCTGTCGGTCATGATTCAGGTGGCGCACTACAAGCGAACGAAAAAGCGCGTCTTCCTCATGGCGCCGCTGCATCACCACTTTGAGAAGAAGGGCTGGTCTGAGACGAAGGTCGTCATCCGCTTCTGGATTATCTCGGGCGTGTTCGCCGCCGTCGGCTTCTCGCTTTACTTTGCAAACAGCGTTGTCACGGCGGGTATGTGATGACTGATTATTTTGAGAATTCGAAGTGTGCCCCGGCCCGCCTCGGTGCCGTGCTCGTGCTCGGCCTCGGCGTGAGCGGAAAGGCCGTTGCGCGCTATTGTGCTGCGCTCGTCGGCTCGCGCGTCGACGAGTTGTTCATTGCTGCGGGTGCGCGCAATGACGATTCGGTCGCATTCGTCGAGTCGCTGGCTGGCGACCATGTCAGCTACGCGTTCGGCGATGAAGCGCTCGAAGGCGTCGAGGGGCATTTCGACGTATGCATTGCCAGCCCCGGAATCCCGTTCCACCACAAGCTGTATCAAGATGCGCTTGCATGTTCGACCGAGCTGATCAGCGAAGTTGAATTCTCATGGCGCGAAAGTGCAGCTGACAGTACGTGGGTGGCAATCACCGGCACAAACGGCAAGACCACGACCACGTCGTGTGCGGCTCACGTGTTGCAGCAAGCAGGTTTGCCCGCGAATGCTGTGGGCAACATCGGCGAGGTGTGCCTCGAAGCGGTTGCAGCGGGCAAGACCAAGATCTACGTTTGCGAAATCTCGTCGTATCAGCTCTATTCGACGCGGCAATTCGGGCCTGACGTGGCTGCCATGCTCAACATCACGCCCGATCACCTGCATTGGCATCAGAGCCTCGAGGCGTATCGTGATGCTAAGTTCAAGGTGTTTGACAATCTGGCTGGCGTTGCCATCCTCGACGCCACGAACGATGTCGTCAGGGCGAAGGTGCGCGAGTTCAAGCAGATGGAGCCTGAAGAGCGCGGGTTCGCTTACATTCCCATGGGGACGAAGGCGGGTTTGTCCGGCGATATGCGTGTCGCATGTGGCGCCGACAACGCCGCGTTCGTCGATGACGACCGAAAGCTCCGGGTTGCATTCGATGGCGTCGAACACGATTTGGGAAGTGCAGACGACCTGCAGATCAAAGGCCTGCACAATGCCAGCAATGCGCTCGTTGCAGCAGCTATCGCCGTTGTACTGGGCGTGCCCGATGCCGCAATCGCCGAAGCGCTTGCAACGTTCCCGCCGCTCGAGCATCGCATCGAGCCGTGTGGGTCGGTTGCAGGAGTGGCATGCTTCAACGACTCGAAAGCCACGAACGTCGATGCGACGGTCAAGGCTTTGGGGGCGTTCCCCGGCCAAGATGTGATCGTGCTGCTCGGAGGCGACGACAAAGACACCGACCTGACCGACCTGATCAGCGAGACGCATGCGCATGCGGTTGCTGCCGTGCTGTTCGGAGCGGGCCGTCCGCGGTTCGCCGCTGCGTTTGAAGACGCCGCTGCACATGCCCCGCAAGGGTTCGCCATCCTCGAGGCGAACCACATGGAAGACGCCTTCGATGTTGCGCTCGAAGCTGCCTCGCCTGGTAGCGTCGTGTTGCTTTCGCCAGCGTGCGCGTCGTTCGACGAATTCAAGTCGTTCGAGCAACGGGGCAAGGTGTTCAAACAGCTCGTTGCCGAGCGGTCGCGAAGTAGGGGGGCGTAAACGCACATGCCCCGCATCGGAAACACTACCTCAAACGCCGCACCCGATGTCATTGGTCCCCGCCTGATCATGCTGCTTTGCGTGCTGGGCCTCACGTTGCTCGGCTTCGTCATGATTTATTCGGCATCGTCCATTTCCGCCATGTCCGAAGATATCAGCACCGCGAGTTACCTCATCGACCAGTTGGGGTTTGCGGTTGTTGGTGTTATCGCCATGTTCGTGCTGTGGAAGGTCGTGCCCTACCGTTTCTGGGAGGGTCCCGCCATCTGGGTCATTTGGGGCGTTGCTGTGGCGCTGCTGTTGCTGACAGCGATCATGGGCTTGTCGGCATTGGGTGCCCAGCGTTGGCTCAGGCTCGGTCCCATTTCTCTGCAACCTTCCGAATTCGTCAAGATTGCAATCGTGCTCATGGCTGCAAAGCTGTTCTCGGAGTTCAGGATGGGCTTGACTGATCCGCGCACGTTCATCGTGCAGATGATCATCTTCATCGTCGCGCCGACAGGCTTCTTGTTCGCCACTCAATCCGACCTCGGCACGACCGCGATCATCGCGCTCGGCGTGCTCGGCGTCATGTGGCTCGGCGAGGTTCCGCTGCGTACGATTCTCATCGTCATCGGCTGCCTCGTGGTGTTCGCATTGGGTGCGACCGTCTTCTCGAGCTATCGCGGTGACCGATTCCTCTACCTCAACCCGTGGAACGACGGTGAGAACGGCTATGGGCGAGGCTACCAGATCATCCATTCGTACTACGCGTTTGCCGAGGGCGGCATCTTCGGGACTGGTCTGGGCAATTCGCGCGAGAAGTATCTGTATCTGCCCGAGTCGGAGACCGACTTCATCTACGCCATCATCGGCGAGGAACTCGGCCTCATCGGTGCTGTGGCCGTCATCATCGTATGGCTCATCTTGCTGTGGGCGGGCATGCGCATCGCCCGCGCTGCGACCGACGATTTCGGTGCGATGATCTCGGGTGCGCTCACGATCATGCTCGTGTTCCAAGCATTTTTGAATATCGGCTGCGTCATCGGCGTTTTCCCCACGACGGGCAAGCCGTTGCCGTTCATCTCGTCAGGAGGTTCGTCGCTCATCGCGTCATTCATGATGATCGGATTGATATTGTCCGTGTCCGAAGACACGGGTGGGCGCAGTGTTTACGAGGGGCGACGTGACGACTTGCGCGTTGTGCGTGGTGGGCGCAGCGAACGTGCCAGGAGTCGAGGCTAGCTGACCAGAAGGGGATATCCCTTTTTTGGCTATCAAGTGCTTGGAGGAATGGAGAGCAACATGTTGGCAGTTCTTTCCGGTGGCGGTACGGCGGGTCACATCAATCCGGCAATCGCGACAGCGGAGGTTTTGCGCGAACGTGGCGTCGAAGTGCAGTTCGCTGGCAGGCCTGTTGGCCGCGAGTCCGAGTGGGTCAAGCTTGCTGGGATTCCGTTCAAACCGTTCGAGGCCGAAGGTTTCAGGCGTTCGCATCCCGAGACCATTCCCCATGCGCTGCTCGTCGACGCGAAGAGCACAGGTGCTGCCAAGAAGTGGTTTGCTGAGATAAAGCCCGATGTTGTCGTCGGTTTCGGTGGGTACGTCACGATTCCTGTGGGGCGTGCCGCCGAGAAGATGGGCATCCCATTCGTGCTGCACGAGCAGAATTCGGTCATGGGGATGACCAACAAGTACCTCGCGAAAAAAGCCACGTCGGTGTGCTTGACGTACGAGCGCGCTGCTTCTGCAATCTCCGATGCTTCGAAAGTCGTTGTGACCGGTTGCCCCGTTCGTGCGTCGATTTTTTCGGCAACGCGCGAAGAAGGCCGTGAGCTGCTCGGTGTTCCTGACGATGCGCGCATGCTGCTCGTGACAGGCGGCAGCCTGGGTGCGCTGCATCTCAACAATGCGCTGTGCGCCATGAAGGAACGCCTTCTTGGTTACGATGATCTGCATATCGTGCATGTCACGGGTTCGCGCGATTACGAGATGGTCGGCGAAAAGCTGGCGCTTACGCCCGATGAGCTGGAGCGCTGGCATCTCATCGAGTATACGAACCAGATGCCTGCTTGCATGGCTGCCGCCGACGCGATCGTCTCGCGCGCTGGCGCGTCATCACTTGCCGAGATTTCTGCACGTGCAATTCCTGCTGTTCTGGTGCCGTTCCCGGCTGCTGCCGAGAATCACCAGGTTTACAACGCACAGTCATATGTCGACGCCGGTTGTGCCCGCATGGTGCTCGACGCCGACCTCGATGCTCCTGTGTTTGCCGATACCGTTTGCGAGCTCATTGAAGACGCCGACCTGCGCGCCTCCATGACGAGTGCTGCACGTGCCCAGAAGACCCAGGACGCTGCCACCACTTTGGCCGACATCATCATGCAGGCTGCAAAAAAGTAGGGAAGAGCGCGCGATACGAGCTGTTGCACGCTTGCTGTAACAAGCAGTTTTCACGCTTTCGAATTCTTCGTGCCTATTGGCGTGGAGAGTGGGACGTGTTGCCGACACACCCTATAATCGAATCAGCATTCGAGAGATTGGGAACACATGGACTCCAGTAATATCAAATCCGTCCATTTCATCGGTATTGGTGGCGTGGGCATGAGCGGCATCGCGCGTGTTGCGCATGATCAGGGCATGACCGTGACTGGCTCCGACATGAAGGAGAGCCGCTACACGCGCCAGCTGAAGGAAGCGGGCGTCAAAGTTGCCATCGGGCAGCATTCGGCCAGCAACATTCCCGGCACGGGAGTGGATGACGGCCCCGATGTCGTGGTCGTCACGACGGCGGTGCTCGACAACAACCCTGAGCTCATCGCAGCGAAGGAGCGCGGCTTGACCATCTGGCACCGCGCCCAGATGCTTGCTCGTCTGGGGGTGGGGCTCGACACGGTGGCCATCGCCGGCACGCACGGAAAGACGACGACCTCGTCGATGGTTGCGAGCGCACTTGACAAAATGGGCGTCGACCCGACGTTCCTCATCGGCGGCATCGTGCGCAGTTATAGCAGCAATGCGCATTCAGGCACGGGCCGCTATTATGTGGTTGAGGCCGACGAGTCCGACAAATCTTTCAGGTATCTTTCTCCGGCAGCGGTGCTCGTCACGAACATCGAGGCCGATCATCTTGACCATTACCGTGATCTCGATGAAATTCATGAGAAGTTCCAGGCGTTCATCGCCTCGACAGCTGAAGGTGGCCCCATCGTCATCTGCGGTGAGGACGAGGCGCTCGTGCAGGTCGCTCGCGCGACAGGCCGTGATTTCCTCACGTATGGTTTTGGCGAGGGCTTCGATATCCAAATCGAGAACTACGCTCCCCACGGTGTTGGCAGCGACTTCTCGGTGCGCTTGCCTTCGGGTGAAGTCGTCGAGACATGCGTGCCGCAGAATCCCGGTCGCCACAATGTGCTGAATGCGGCAGGCGCCATTGGGCTCATCGATGCGCTCGGCCTGTCCGGTGTCGAGGCGGCGAAAGCGATGTGCTCGTTCGGTGGCGTGAAGCGCCGCTTCGATCTCGTAGGCGAAGCCGCCGGCGTCACGGTTATCGACGACTACGCGCATCATCCCACTGAGATTGCGGCGACGATCGGTGCAGCTGCACAGCTCGGGTACGGCAAGGTGCACGTGTTGTTCCAACCGCATCGCTATTCGCGTGCGTCGTTGTTCTGCGATGTGCTTCACGATGAGTTCGGGGCTGCATTCGACGGTGCCGATACGGTCACGTTTATGGACGTGTTCTCGGCAGGCGAAACGCCGGTACCCGGCATCTCGGGCAAGACGTTCCTCAATGTCGTGCACGACCACGAGGGCCATCCGCCAACTCATTACGTGCCCCGTCGCATCGACGTTGTGCCGCACATGATCAGCCTTGTAGAGCCGGGCGACATGGTCATCACCATGGGCGCCGGCGATGTGACCGTCGTGGGCGGCGAGCTCGTGGACGCCAAGTCGGAGGCCA
>JAZLCO010000122.1:0-12666 GCA_045614225.1 Eggerthellaceae bacterium
GTCATCAACTACGACCCGACGCAGTCCAAGATGGTCCTGTACGTCGCCCTGATGCTGCTGTTCGGCTTCGCGCTGAACTACGCCATCACCGCCGTCCAGCCGCTGATGCCCGAGTCCTATCCGACAGCAATACGTAATACCGGCGTCGCATGGTGCCAGGCGTTCGCCCGCTTCGGCGGTTCCGGCTCCTCCATCGTCCTCGGCGCCTTCGCGACCGTCTTCACGATGGCCAACCCGGCACTGTCGAACCCGGATGCCGTCGCAGCAGCTACTGCCGCTGGCACCAAGCTCGCTGAGACCATCCCGGCATGGTCGACCGTCGTTCTGACGCTCTGCATCCCGTTCGCCCTCGGCTTCATCTGCACGCTCGTCTTCGTCAAGGAGACCGGCGGCAAGACCATGGACCAGTTGTCCGCCGAAGCCTCTGGTGACCTGGGCGACACCGGCACCTCGAAGTTCATCATGATGATGGTCATCGTCGCCTTCCTCGCCCTCATGTGCATCGTCTTCCCGCTGCTCCCGGCTGGCACCTTCGGTGTTGGTCCGGACGGCACGCCGCTGCAGTTCGCGAAGACTGCGATGGCACTGCCGCTCATGGCGACCGGCATGCTGCTCCCGTTCCTGTTCTTCTTCATCTTCGCCGGCCCGCTGGCCCTCAAGAAGAACTAACTTACAGTTAGCATCTTTGGCGTGATGAGCTGAAGCACAGCTCGAGAGTTCACAAGGGCCCCCGATTCGTCGGGGGCCCTTTTGCGTGCAAAGCACAATTTCACCGTCGTGCTGAGTGGGGCGCGAATGATAATGGCGCAAAAACAAACTGCTCTCCTGGCGAGGGATTGATGAAAGGAGCCAGGAGAGCAGCGCCCGTTTCCGCAGGAGGCGTAGGAATCAGGTGGAACCTGAACACCTGCGGCAGGTAGTGTTCGTCGCAAAGACGCGCCGTGAAACAGGCTGCAACGGCGCTGGGCGTCAAGCGCATGGGGAAATTGAGATTGCGATGAGCGCCGTGCGTTACGGCTTCGCAAATCTGTAAGCGCTCTACCCAGAACAGCACCGACAGCGTACAGAGTGCGTATTAACTGGGCATGAACGAAACTATGCGCGACTGTTCATGCACGATGTCATGAAGATCGATGCTGTAATGATCGGAGGCGAATTATCAAGCCGAAGCGCAGGTTCTTCAGAGCATGCATGGCGTGCATGGGATTTGAATGATGGGATATACTGTCAGGTTATGAAGACGATCGAAGAACAAAGCGAAACACTAACCATTGTGCAGCGCATGCCAAATGCGCTTTCCATCGCGAGGATCCCACTCTCGCTTTCTATTTTGCTGGTACAGCCGTTTTCCGCGCTGTTCTTCGCGTTGTACGTCCTGTGCGGTGCAACTGATGCGCTCGACGGTTTCATTGCGCGGAAATTCAATGCCACAAGCGCCCTTGGAGCGCGGCTCGACAGTGTGGCCGATTTCGTGTTCTTCGGCGCTGCGCTCTATGTGTTCCTGACCGCGCTGGCGATCCCTGCTTATCTCATAATTTGGGCCATCGTCATCGTGGCGGTTCGCTTCATGGGGCTCGGTCGAGCGTTCTCAAAGTATAAGGAATGGGCTGCGTTGCACACGTACGCATACAAACTCGCAGGCTTCGCGTTCTTTTTCTTCCCGTTTCTTGCTGCCTTTTTGGGCGTTGTCACTGCGGGCATCATGTTATGCGGCATTGCTACCTTGGCCACTGCCGAGGAGATTTACATCAACGAACACGCCGACGTGCTGGACGTGAACATCAGGGGTGCTTCAGAGCTCCGTGACCACGAGCTTCCCCGCGGGAAATAAAGAATGGCACACAGTTCCCTGGGAACAGTGTGCCATTAATCATTCAACGGCATTCGTTTAGCTAGGCGTTGCTCGGCAAGAAGCTTCCTTATTTAATTGCCGAGGCGCTGCGATCCTTCGAACGTGAAGCGACCCATCTTGGTGCCGCCGAGGATGTGCACGTGCAAGTGGCCGACCGTTGCTGCTGAGTCAGGGCCAGTGTTGAGAATCGAACGGTAACCTGACTCTCCGACGCCCTTAATCTTGGCAACCTCGGGGACAACCTTCATGAGCTTGCCGAGCAGCTCTTCGGGCACGTTGTCCTGCAGGTTCTCGTAGTGTTGCTTCGGAATGACGAGCGTGTGAATCGGCGTCTCGGGCTCGATGTCGTCGAACGCATAGAACAGGTCGTCCTCGTACACTTTCTTCGACGGAATATCGCCAGCGATGATCTTGCAGAACAGGCAGTCGTCCATGGTGGTTCCCTTTCTGTTGGTGCGACTCAGGTAACGTATTCAGCATACCGCATAACAGAGTCGCAAGTAACATTCTTTACCGTGTCGAAATTGTATATACTGCGATTATGGTCGTAATTGTGGGATAGCCAGAAGGGGTTGCTCTTTTGGTTGCAACGAGGGACTGGGGGCACCATGTCGTTTGATACCAGTAACATCAGCAAGCTCGGGTTCGGTTGCATGCGCTTCATAGGGCGCGAGGACGACACTATCGACATAGAGAACACCTCGAAGATGATCGACGCCTACATGCAGGCCGGCGGCAACTACTTCGACACGGCATGGGCGTATCCCAACAGCGAGGCGGCACTGCGTAAGGCGCTTGTCGAGCGTTATCCGCGCGACTCGTTCTACATCGCCGACAAATGCGTCGCTTGGACGTGCTGCGATGGACCCGAAGATCTCGAGAAGCAGTTGCAGGAATCGCTCGAGAACTTGGGCGTCGAATATTTCGACATCTATCTCATGCACAACCTTGGCGGCGTTCGTACGGTCAAGTTCGAGGAATACAACACATGGGACTTCGTGAAAAGCGTGAAGGAGCGCGGCCTGGCCAAGCACATCGGCTTCTCGGCGCATTGCGCGCCCGAGGAACTCGAGAAGTTCATCGCCGACTACCCTGAAGCCGAGGTGGTGCAGTTGCAGGTCAATTACCTCGATTGGGATAGCCCTTCGTTCCGCGAGCGCGAATGCGTCGAGATTGCACGTGCGCATGGGCTGCCTGTCGCCGTCATGGAGCCGGTTAAGGGCGGCCTGTTGGCTGACCCCTCGAAGGCTGTGAAGGCAATTCTCGATGAGGCCATGCCGAACGATTCCTATGCCACCGCAGCGTTGCGTTTCGCGGCGAGCGTCGACGGCGTCTACACCACGCTTTCGGGCATGAGCACTATCGAACAGGTCGAGGACAATATGCGCGTGTTCGCTGATTTCAAACCGTTGACGGCGGATGAGCAGGATGCCATCAAGCGTGCCCAGGTCGCCATGACCGAGAGCGGCATCGTGCCGTGTACGGGTTGCGATTACTGCGCCAAGGTGTGCCCGCAGGGCATCGGCATCTCGGGAGCCATGACGGCGCTCAACTACTACATCAACTTCGAAGATCCGTATGCAGCGAACTATCAGCTTGGCTTCGTCGTGCGTTTCAATGCAGGCAAGAAGATGCCCGACGAATGCATCCGCTGCGGCGCTTGCGAGGAGGCGTGCCCGCAAGGCATTAAGATTCTCGACTGCTTCGACCGCATCGAGCAGGAAATCACCCCGTATCGCAAGGCCAACGTGCTCATGCGATACAAATAGCGTTCAAGTGGCGCCAGTTTAGCCGCGCGCCTTTTGCATAGCATTGAGATGGCGCCTTGCGCATCATGCACGAGGCGCCTTTATTTTACGTGATAAAAATTGTGTGCAATTAAATTGTGAACAGGTAAAACGTAAAGACTAGCAATTATCGCAGTTACACTGACAACTCGTTGTCCCTAGCATGCAAGTTGAGAAAGTGGCTAGCGCTGTGGTAGTAGCGCAGGAAAGCTGGGGGAATGCGTGTTAGAGGTCAAAACGAAGATGCTGTTGGCCATAGCTGGCGTGTTTTGGTTGATAGCGGGCGTCAACGTTGCCGTCGTGGGCGTGAGAGCATATCGCATCGCTGCGGAAGGAGCGGCCCCGTGGGTTATCGCGCTGCTCGTCATAGGCGCCATTACGGTGTTTGCATTGTTCTTCTTCCGCATCTTCAAACCGTACTCCGCGAAGCACGCGCGACGCGTCGACGATATGGGCGAAACTCGTGTGTCAGCATTGCGCTTCATGGATGCCAAGGGCTACATAATGATCGCCTTCATGATCGCGCTCGGCGCCGGCTTGCGGTTGAGCGGCTTCGTGCCCGACTGGTTTATCGCGTTCTTCTATGTGGGGTTGGGTGTTGCGCTTGCGCTCACGGGTGCGCTGTTTCTGATTGATTGGCGAAAGCGATGCTAGATAGGGGAGATTGCCTTGCGCGTTTGTTCTGCCTTGCAGAACGTGAATGGACATTTGCAGTATAAGTGTCACTAGACGAGCAATTTGGGTTTCGAGATAATCAAGGTTGGCTTATAAGCAGTCTGGCGTTGTGGACAAGAGCATCCTTTCGAGACGTCGGGCGAATGACAATTGTCGCGGGATGTGGCAACAAGTCAGCCTCGAGATAGGGCGGGTGGAGCATGAATACGAAAACCAAACGTCGCATGATTGCGGTGACGGGCGTTATCGTCATCGTCCTCATCGTGGTGCTTGCTGTCGTCGGTGGCAACTCGGCTGCCAAAACGGTCACGGTTTCCGAGGCGGTTGCGCTCCAAGGTGACAACAAAATTCAAGTGACGGGCAACGTCGCTGAGAACTCGTTCGATATTCAGGGCGATACGCTCACGTTCCAGATATACGACGCTGAATCCGACCCCGCGGCATCGCAGTTGCTCGATGTGCGCTACGACGGCGGAGTTTCTGCCACGTTTGGCAATGATGTCACGGCCATCTGCACGGGGAAGAAAGGTGCCGACGGCGTGCTCGTGTGTTCCGAACTTGTCACGAAATGCCCGTCGAAATACGAGAATGCCGAAGGATCGCTTTCCGTTGCTGACCTTCTGGGTTACGGCGACGCGGTGATTGACAAACCTGTGAAAGTCTCCGGCGTCATCGAGACGGGTACGCTTGCTGGTGTAAACGCATCGCGGCGCTTCGTGCTCGAAGACGAGTCGGGTGATGCGCGGGTTGCAGTGAAATACGACGGCGCACTTTCCGACGAAATGGGCGAGGGCACACGCGTCGTGTTGACTGGCTCGCTTGGTGCTAATGGTTCTTTTACGGCAACTGTCGTAGCGCTGGAGGGTTAACGCATGGCAACAGTGGGCTTCGTTTTTCTGGTAGCTGCGTTTGCGGCGGCTGTCGCGGCCGTTCTGTTGCTGTTGGCTGGTCGTTTCGCAAATAAATCCGCCCTTTCCAAGGTGGGGCACATCGGTGTGTTGGTGAGCGCAATCGCCCTTCTCGTCTGCTGCGGCGTACTCGTCGCGTGCTTCATGACCGGCGACGTGTCGATCAAATACGTGCTCGAGGAACGCTCGATGTCGACCGATGGCTTTGCATGGCTCTACAAGCTCTCGGGTCTGTGGGCTGGCCGTTCGGGCTCATTGCTGTTTTGGACGTTCCTGATTGCACTGTTCGGCGCAATCGTGTTCGTGCGTTCCCGGTTGCTCGATGGCGACGATGCGAAGGCTGCCAGAATCGACGATATGGCCATGATGGTGATTTCCGTAGTCGTGGCAGTGTTCTGCGGTGTGTTGTTGTTCTCGACGGGTAGCATGCCTTTCGAGCCCACGCCTGCAAATTATTTCACTGCTGATGGGCAGCTTACACAGGCCGCGTCGGTCTACTCGATGAACAAATTGCTCGAGCATTGGGCCATGGCCATCCATCCGCCCATGCTGTTTATCGGCTATGCGGGCTTGACCGTCCCGTTCGCCTATGCCATGGCAGCCCTCATCGAAGGCGACTATTCGAAGGTCTGGGTCGAGCGCGCCACGCGTTTTGTCTTGGCGAGCTGGCTGTTCCTGGGTGGAGGCATCGGTCTTGGTGCCGTATGGGCCTACGTTGTCCTTGGTTGGGGCGGCTATTGGGGTTGGGACCCGGTGGAGAACGCGAGCTTGCTATCGTGGCTTGTGTGCGTGGCTCTTGTACACACATTCACGGTCTATCGCCAACGCGGCGCGTTCAAGCGTTGGGCTATCATGTGCTCGTGTCTGGCGTTCACGTTCGTGATCGTTGCGACGTTCATCACACGTTCGGGCATCGTGCAGTCAGTTCACGCGTTTTCGGGCGATCCTGTCTCGCTTGTGCTGTTCGGCGGCTTGATTGCCGTGTCGATCGTCGTTCCCGCCATCGGTATGGCTATTCGCTGGAAGTCGTTCGACGCCGATACGGAAGGCGCTGACGACATCGAGAACATGTTCTCGAAAGATGCAGCCTACTATTTCAACAACGTGATCATGGTGTTGTTTGCGTTGCTGCTCACCTACATGACCCTCACATCGGCGCTCCCCAAGTGGCTGCCGTTCGGCGGTGACTCGCTCGGCACGACTGCCTATGAAGCCATTGCTCGTCCGCTCGGCATCATCTACTTGCTCATTCTGGCTGTATGCCCTCTGCTTGCATGGGGGAAGACCGATCCGAAGAAGTTTTTGCGCCAGGCGCGCATACCGGCGATCTGCGCAGTCGTCCTATTTGCGTTCTTGGCGTTCTGGTGGGCCACGCAACTCGTGCCTGTTTACGATGCGATGATGGCAAAGGGCAATGCCAGCTCGCAGACGCTGCTCGAAGCTGGTCCTGCTTGGTACTACAACGGGCTGGCGCTCGTAGGCTTGCTCGTCGCAAGCTTGCTGTTCTTCAATGCCCTGTTCGTGTTCGTGCGTAATGTGCGAGCGCCGGGCAAGCGCGCTGCCGCAATCGGCGGATCGTTTGCGCATATCGCGATGGGCGTCATCTTGATTGGCCTCATCGGATCGTCCATGTATGTCTACGAGCAGACGGGCTACATGCAGACGGAGGAGGAAAACACGGGCGAGGCGGTTTCGACTATTGTGTCGGCTGAACCGTTCGACGTGCAGGAATACCGTCTCGAGTACGCGAGTGACTCGATCGTTGATAACAGCGAGGCTGACAACACGGTGGTTTACGGAGTCACGTTTGACGTCTACAAGAATGACCGCTTCGTGGGCCAGGTCAGTCCTTCGGTTCAACTCGATGTCATGACGCAGCAGCAAAAGCTCAACGCGGGCGTGATCAGCTTCCCGGAAGAGGATTTGTTCGTGGTGTACCGTGGTGTCAACCAGAATGGCGATTTCTCGCTCGACGTGCGCGTGAACCAATTCATCATGCTCGTGTGGATTGGCTTCGGCATGTTGATGGTGGGCACACTGTTCGCGCTTATCGGCCCCCGACGCGCGGGGAGGCGCGATGAACGCGGTTGAGGTCAAGCATCTCTCCAAAGTCTTCGGCACGCGCAAGGCGGTCGATGACGTTTCGTTCGAGCTGCCCGAGGGCTCGTTCCTTTCGATTTTCGGGCCAAATGGAGCAGGGAAGACGACGCTTTTACGCGTGTTGTCGACGCTTGCACGCCCTACGAGCGGCGAGGCTTTTGTCGCTGGCATCGACGTGCGTGAAGAGCCTGATGAGGCGCGTGAGCACATCGGTCTCATTTCGCATCAGTCGATGCTCTACCCCGATCTCACGGCGGAAGAGAACCTGCTGCTCTATGCGAAGCTCTACGGTGTCGAAGACCCTGAAGCGCGCGTCGCAGAACTGCTCGATGCGGTTGGTCTTGCGCATCGCAAACTCGACTTGGTGCGCACGTTCTCACGCGGCATGACGCAGCGCGTCTCGATTGCCCGTGCGCTCGTGCACGATCCCGACCTTGTGTTCCTCGACGAACCGTATTCAGGGCTCGACCCGCATGCAGTAGAGATCTTCGACGAGCTCATCGAGTCGGTTCGCGGTGATCGCACCTTCGTCATGGTCAGCCATGACCTCGCGAAGGGGTTTGCCATGTGCACGCATGCGCTCGTGCTGGCACGGGGGCGCGTCGTTGCATTCGCCCCGAAAGACGAACTCGACTACGGCGAGTTCGCTGCGCTGTATCGAGACACGGTCGGTATGGGGGTGGCGTAGATGGCACGCGTTTCCGTCACAAAGCCCTCCACGTTCCAGCAGTACAAGACGCTGCTTGCAAAAGACCTGCGCCAGGAGTTCCGCACGCGCGAAATGCTCACGTCCATGGGCATCTATGCGTTTCTCGTCATCATCGTCTACGGTGCTGCGCTCGCGCTCACGGCGCACGGCCTCGACATCATGCGCATGGGCGGCGGCTTGCTGTGGGTGCTCATCGTATTCACGTCGCTGCTTGGCCTGGCGCGCTCGTTCGCACACGAGAAGGAGCAGGGCTGCATGGAAGGCATTCTCATGGTGCCACTCGACCGTTCGGTCGTGTTCCTTGCGAAGACGACGGCGAATTTTCTGTTCATGCTCGTGGTTGAGGTCATAGTAGTGCCGTTGTTCTACTTCTTCTTCATGTCTGCCGAACAAGTTGCCCCGACGTTCGCTTGGATCGTTGCGCCTTTGTTCGTTGGCACGCTCGGCATGGCGGGCATCGGGACGATGCTTTCGACCATCACGATGAACACGCGTGCGAAGGACGTCATGCTCGCCGTGTTGTTCATTCCGTTCATCTACCCGTTGCTCTACGCGTGTGTCACCGCCACGACGACCGTCATCATGGGCACCGAGTTCTGGACCGACTTCTTCGTCATGCCGCTTGTGCTCGCATGCGGCTACGACGTGGTTATGTTGCTGGTGTGCTGGGTGCTGTACGACTTTGTCGTCAGCGCCTGACGGGTTTGGTTATTGGGGAGTCTGACCTCAAATAACCAAAATGGAAAGGATGCCAATGGAAAACAAAGGGAAGAAAGTGGTGAAAGTGCCCGAAGCGGGGCAGTGGCCCGACAAGGTCGCATTGCCAGCGTTGATAGCAGGCACCGTGCTGACGACCGCCGGGTTCCTCATGGCGTTTCTCTACGCAGCGCCAGTAAACGGCGCGGCTTTGGATACGCCTGAATTGGTCGGCGATGTGATGGTCACCCATCAGCAATTGCTTAGCCAGAAGATCTTCTACTTCCATATGCCTGTTGCAATCGTGTCGTTCGTGGCGCTTGCGTTTGCAACGTATTACGGCATCAGGTTTCTCATGACTCGCGAGCAGAGATTCGACACCTGCTCGCGCATCGCAATGGAGATTTCTCTGCTGTTCGTGGTGTTCACCATGATTACCGGCGATTTGTGGACCCGCTTCGAATGGGGCGTGTGGTGGACGTGGGAGCCGCGTCTGACGACCTACCTCATCTTGATGCTGATCGTCATTGCGTATTTCGTGTTGCGCAATGCTGTCGACGACCCTGAACGTCGCGCAGTCTATTCGAGTGTTATAAGCATCATCGCGCTTGTCGACGTACCGATTTGCTTCATGATCACGCGGCTCATCCCGTCGAGCATTCATCCGGTTGTTGCCCGCGAGGGCGGCATGGCACCCGATATGGCCGCGACCGTGGTTGTTGTCATGATCGGCATGATGCTCGTTGCGTTCGGCTTGTACCGCCTGCGCTTCCGCCAAGCTCGCCTTCAAGAGCGCATGGATGTGCTGAAAGAACAGCTTGAAGACTAAATGAGTCACTTTGACAATCAAAGTGACTCATTTCGAAAGGAGAAAACGATGAACCCGATTCTCGCCGATATCTACAGCACCGTGATTCCCAGCGCTCCGTTTGTCATTGCTGCGTATGCAATCGTATGGGCGGCTTTGCTCGTCTACGTGATCATGACGGTCCGTGGCCTCAAGAAGACCGAAGATCAGATGGCCCTGCTGGAAGAGGCCGTGAAAAACAAAACGAGCTAAAAGAGGCCACAGGCGCAAAAATGAGCTAGTGAACCGAAAGGTGTAGTCGATGTTGCGGTCTGTCGACGGGTGAAGCGAGGTCAAGTAAAAAACGTCGAGAGACCTTGGCTCGAGCGTTTTTTACGGCGAGCAAAACCCGTCGACAGACCGCAACAGATAAGAGACAGCTATTCTGCGAGACCCCAGGCCCGTGCCAACGTCGCAATCCCGCTATCGATGGAATCGTACGGAATGCCGGCGTATCCGATGAGCACGTAGCGCCAATCCTCAGGAGCATCGCCCGCCCAATAGCGGAGGGTGGGATAGACGCTCACATCGGCTTTTGCAGCTGCTTCGATAAGCTCGTCTTCAGTGCGTCCGTCGTTGGTTTTGACCAGAACGAACAAGCTGCTCAATCCCTCGACGATTTCAATCGAGTCGCCCATGCGTTCCGTGAGCGACTCGATGAGTTGCTGGCGTTTGTGCTGGGCAGACGTGCGTACTTTGCGGATGTGGGTGCGCCAAAGCCCTTCTCTCATGAATGCGGCCATGGAGGCTTGAGTCTGCCAAGGGACTTGCGGATGTGCGTCACGATGCTGCCGTTGCCACTCGAGCATGAGCTGCGGAGGAAGCACGGCATAACTCAGGCAAATCGCAGGAGAGAACGAGTTCGAGAACGTTCCCAGCGAAATGACGCGGCCAGCGCGGTCAAGTGCCGCGAGCGAGGGCATGCGTGCGACGCCCGACTGGAATTCCCAACCATACTCGTCGTCAATGAGGTAGGCCCCAGTCTCTTCCGCCCATTTGATTAAGCCTTTCCGCAAGTCGATGGGCATCGGATGGTTGGTGGGGAACTGACATGCAGGCGTGGTGAACACCACATCGGCACCCTCAACGTTGAGCTTCGCTTCCTCCCATGTGGGGAAGGGGAAGATCGGGTTGGCCTTCACGTTGAAGCCTCGCATCCGCAATGCTCTGCGGATCTCGTCATACCCCGGCTCCTCCATTGCGAACGTTGTGGTGGAGGGGTCGAACAGCGACATGATCGACGACATGAGGTCTCGGGTCGTCGGCATGACGAGAATCTGCTCTGGCAGGCAGTTCAAACCGTATTCACTGCTCAGGTAATGAGCGATTTGCTTGCGGAGTTCAGGAAGGCCTTGGCGGTCGTTGTACACGCATGAGAGTTCGGCGCCTTGGCTGAAATAGATTTCACGAGAAATACGAGCCCATGCCGTGAATGGGAATGTGCTTGCATCGACAATGTCGTACGCGAAGTTGTAGCGCTGGTTCTCCCTTGTTTTATAGCTGGCCTCTATTTCCAAAAGTTCGACGAGGGCGTCCTGGTAGTCGACGCTGTACTCCTCGACCGGGTTCGAGGGTTTAATGTCACTCGCGCAGATTGTGTATCCGCTACCGCGTCGTGCGCTCACATAGCCTTCCTCTGTCAAGCGTTGGTAAGCCAGCTCGATGGTCGTATTGGACACACCAAGCTCGCGCGCGCATTCGCGAATCGATGGAAGCTTCTTCCCAGCCGGGTAAAGACCGCTTTCGATTCCGCAGGCGATTTGCTCGTAAACCTGGTAGTAGAAGGGGGCAGGGCTATTCCTATCGATAGTTGGCATAGTAATGTCTTCCCGCTTGGTTGAATATGAGTAAATTCAGCTATAACTCCAGCTATTGCACCGACTCGTCTGTCAAGCCATATTCTAGACGTGAAAGACGTTCAAAAGTGTCCCGACTTTTGATTCTCAAAGTGTACATGACGTTTGGGGACAGTTGGATAGTTTCATCGACTAATGTCCAGCTTAGGAGCAAAAAACGTCCATAGAGCGGTATACTTCGAATATGGATGCTTTCAACGAAAAACTCATCGAGCTTCCTGATGCCGATTTGTATTTGTTCGGTCGTGGTAAAGCACGCCAAGCATACCGTCTGTTCGGCTGTCACAAGCTCGAGGCGGGCGAAATTCCCGCGAACGAAGACCTCTACCGTTTCGTCGTTTGGGCGCCTCACGCGAAGTCTGTAAGCGTCGTGGGTGACTTCAACGCATGGGACGAGACCGCAAACCCGATGAAAGAAGTGCGCCACGGCATTTTCGCCTGCATCATAGCGGGCCTCGAGGATGGCTGGTCCTACAAGTACAGCATCGTCGGTGCTGACGGAGAGACACGGCTCAAAGCAGATCCGTTTGCGTTCCATGCCGAGAATGGTCTGGCAACGGCTTCCAAAGTCTGGAACCTCGACGGCTACGATTGGCATGACGATGGTTGGCTGTCGAAGCGCGCGCAGGCGGACGTGCTGCATGCGCCCATGTCGATTTACGAGCTTCAGATTGGTTCGTGGCGCATTCCCGAAGGGCGCGAGTTCCCCAATTACCGTGAGGTTGCCGACCAGCTCGTCGACTATTGCAACAAGATGGGCTATACCCATGTCGAGCTGCTTCCCGTCACCGAATACCCGTTGCCGATGTCGTGGGGCTATCAAGCCACTGGCTATTATTCGCCCACATCACGCTACGGCACACCGCAAGACTTCATGTACTTGGTTGATACGCTGCATGCTGCTGGCATCGGCGTCATCCTCGATTGGGTGCCGGCGCATTTCCCGAAAGACGCATTTGCACTTGCCAAGTTCGACGGCACGCCGCTGTACGAATATGCCGACCCGCGACTTGGCGAGCACGCCGAGTGGGGAACGCTCGTGTTCGACTACTCGAAACCCGAGGTCGTGAGCTTCCTCATTTCGTCGGCTATGTTCTTCTTCGACATGTACCACATCGATGGCATTCGCGTTGATGCCGTCACGTCGATGCTCTATCTCGACTACGCACGCACCGAGTGGGTTCCCAACAAGGATGGTGGCAACATCAACCTCGAGGCGGTCGAGTTCCTGAAGAA